>JBQCIS010000211.1:0-16626 GCA_051953515.1 Mucilaginibacter sp. | reverse complement strand
GTGCCTTCGTGCTGGGAGTTGCAGGGCTTTGGCAAATATAATTACGGGCTGGATAAGGATACTCTGAAAGGCAAAGAGCAGGGCTTATACAAATACCAGTTCAATATACCCGCATCCTGGAGCGGTAAGGACGTGAGTATTGTTTTTGCCGGTTCCATGACCGACACTAAGGTAATGATAAACGGTCAGCAGGCCGGGGCAATCCACCAGGGGGCTTTCTATCAGTTTCAGTACGATATTACCAAACTGCTGAAATTTGGCAGCCAAAACCTGCTTGAAGTTACCGTATCCAAATATTCAGCTAATCCATCGGTTAATGCCGCAGAACGTAAGGGAGATTTCTGGGTATTTGGTGGAATATTCAGACCGGTGTATTTAGAGGCTTTCCCGAAACAGCATATCAGTCATGTGTCTTTGGATGCAAGGGCCGATGGTAACTTTAAGGCACAGCTCAATCTTTCAAACATCAAGTCTGCCGGGTCTGTCACCGGCCAGTTTTACACTTTGAGCGGACAGAAGGCAGGTGCACCGTTTTCTACGCTGGTTAAACCAGGTGATACTTCGGTGTTGATCAGAACACATCTGGCAGCGCCAAAATTATGGTCGCCGGAATTTCCGAATTTATACAACATAGTTTTTACGCTCAATAGCGGTGGTAAGGCTTTGCATACCGTTCAGCAGCGTTTTGGGTTCCGTACCATTGAGCTGCGCCAGCACGACGGTATTTATGTAAACGGGGTAAAGATCAAATTCAAAGGGGTTAATCACCATTCATTCTGGCCAACGTCAGGTCGTACAACCAATAAGGAGATTAGCATTGCCGATGTAAAGCTGATTAAAAATATGAACATGAATGCCGTGCGTATGTCGCATTATCCGCCGGATGCACATTTCCTGGATGTGTGCGATTCATTGGGCCTGTTTGTATTGGATGAACTTACCGGCTGGCACCATGTGTATGATACGAAGGTGGGCAGCAAACTGGCAAAGGAAATGATCGCAAGGGATGTTAACCATCCTTCCATCGTGATATGGGACAACGGTAATGAAGGTGGCTTCAATTTCAACCTCGATCATTGGTTTGACGAGCTCGACATTCAAAAACGTCCGCTTATCCATCCTTGGGCCATATTCAGAGGTACAAACACGCAGCATTATATTAACTACGACTATGGCACCAATACCGATCTGCACGGTCACGATGTTGCATTCCCGACCGAGTTTTTGCACGGTATTTATGATGGTGGCGCAGGTGCTGGCCTGGATGATTTCTGGAATGAGATGTGGCATACGCCCATCTCGGCCGGTGGTTTTATCTGGGTATTTGCCGATGAAGCAGTGGTGCGTACAGATAAACATGGGTTATTGGATTCAGACGGCGACCATGGTCCCGACGGCATCTTAGGCCCATACCATGAAAAAGAAGGTAGCTATAATACCATAAAAGAAATTTGGTGCCCGGTTTACATCGAACCAAAAGAAATTACACCGCAGTTTGATGGCAGGCTGCGTTTGGAGAATCGCTATTTCTTTACCAATCTTAAACAGTGCAGGTTTACCTATTCACTCAAAAAATTGGGCAATCCATACCAGGTAGCCTCACACCTGGCTCAAGGTGGCGTAATTGCTGCGCCTGATGTTCAGCCTGAACAATACGGTTATCTGCAAATGCACTTACCTGCCGGATGGCAGAACTTTGATGTACTCTACATCACCGCCTACGGCCCCGATAAGCGCGAACTTTATACCTGGAGCTGGCCGATCAGCAGTCATGATAAAATCACCGAACGCATGATGCCGGGGAAAAGCGGTAATATGCCGGAGATTAAAGAAACAGATTCGCTGTATAAAGTATCTGCAAATGGTATAAAACTGGAGATCAGCCGCAAAAACGGTATTCTGCGTAAGGTAGAAAATGGCAAAGGTGTAATTCCGTTCAATAATGGACCTATACTGGCTGAAGGACAGGATAATACCGGTTTGCAAAGCATTAAAGAGTATTACAATGCCGATACGCTGGTGGTTGAGGGTACTTTCGCTCCAAGATCAACCGAAGCACAGTTACGCTGGATGATCTATCCATCTGGCCTTGTAAAACTGGATGTAAAATATTGGCCGGTAGGTGAGGCAGCCAAACTGCTCGGCGTAAGTTTCTCTTACCCGGAGCAGGATGTAAAAGGTGTAAACTATATGGGCGACGGGCCTTACCGCGTTTGGAAAAACAGGCTGAAAGGCGTTACACTGGGTGTTTGGAACAAAACTTATAACAATACCATTACCGGTGAAGACAGCACCAAACTGATCTACCCTGAATTTAAGGGTTATTATTCTAACCTGTACTGGATGAAGTTGCAAACATCAACACAGCCGGTTACCATTATTTGTGATAGCCGCGATGTGTTTATGCGCCTGTTTACGCCAAAATGGCCCGCTCATACTTATAATAACAATATTGCCCCGGCTTTCCCTTCGGGCGATATTTCGTTTATGCATGGCATATCGCCGATAGGCACCAAATCGCAAACCCCCGAAAGGCTTGGCCCGCAGGGATATTTGAACCAGTATTTCAATTACGATAAGCATCCGGAGGATGCCTTGTCGCTCACTTTATATTTCGATTTCTCGGGAAAATGAAACGCGTAGGCATATATATCGCAACAGGGCTTACGCTAGTATTGCTGATAAGTGTTAAAAGTACAAGCATTGCCGCTGTGCATGTGCAGCATCTTCAGTCCGAAATGCTCACCAACCCGCAGGGCATTGGCACGGCATTGCCCCGCTTAAGCTGGCAGATAACCAGTGATGAACGCAATACCATGCAAACTGCATATCAGGTATTGGTCGCTTCATCGCCACAAAAATTAGCTAACAATGAAGGCGATCTGTGGAATTCGCACAAAGTAAATTCCTCCCGGTCCATAATGGTACAATATGCAGGCAAAGCATTGCAAAGCCGTGCGGTATGCTACTGGAAAGTGCGTGTATGGACTACAAAAGGCCAAACCGAATGGAGCCAGCCGGCATTTTGGAGTGTTGGGCTATTGAACCAAACCGATTGGAAGGCTAAATGGATAGGCTATGATAACGGCTTTCCGTGGGATAGCGTATCAAAGTTCTCAAGGCTTTCGGCAAGGTATTTCCGCAAAGAGTTCAGCGATACGAAGGAGGTTAAAAAGGCGATGGTTTATATCGTTGGTCTTGGACGCTATGAGTTGTATGTGAACGGGCAGAAGATTGGCAAACAGGTGCTGGCCGAAGCGCCGACGGATTATACGCAGTCGGTAATGTACAACACTTTTGATGTTACCGCTCAGTTGCAGCAGGGCAAAAACGCTATTGGTGTGGTGCTGGGCAATGGTCGTTTCTTTACCATGCGCCCAAAATATAAGCCCAAAAAGATAAAGGAGTTTGGCTTTCCCAAACTGCTGCTGCAACTGGAACTTACTTATACCAACGGTAGCAAACAGACCATTGTAAGCGATGATAGTTGGAAATTTACGGCCGATGGTCCCATCCGTACCAATAATGAATACGATGGCGAAGAATATGACGCTACAAAGGAGTTACCGGGTTGGAATACTATAAACTATAACGACAATAACTGGCTTAAGCCTCAGTTAGTGCCATCGCCTGGCGGGAAGATCGTGGCGCAGATGAACGAACCCATTGCCATTGTGGATACCATTTATCCCAAAAGCATAAAACAAATTAAACCCAATACATGGATTATGGATATGGGCCAAAACATGGCCGGATGGGTGCAAATGAAGGTTCGCGGCAATAGAGGTGATAAGGTAACGCTTAAGTTTGCCGAAACGCTTACCGATAGCAGCGGATTATATGTAGCTAACCTGCGCGATGCAAAGGTTACCGATATATACACGCTAAAGGGCGTTGGTGAAGAGGTTTGGCACCCGGTTTTTGTATTTCACGGGTTTAGATATGTAGAGATAACCGGTTATCCGGGCACACCTGCGGTAAATGATTTTATGGGTCAGGTAGTTTCGGACAGGATGGCGGTTACCGGGCATTTTGCGACTTCCAATCCGCTGATCAACCAGATCTATCATAATGCTTACTGGAGCATATTAAGCGATTACAAAGGTATGCCGGTTGATTGCCCGCAGCGTAATGAGCGCATGCCCTGGCTGGGCGATAGGGCAATAGGATCGCTTGGCGAAAGTTTCATTTTTGATAATGAGAACCTGTACGCCAAATGGCTGGATGATATCGAACAATCGCAAAAGCCGGATGGCTCCATACCTGATGTGTCGCCTGCTTACTGGAACTATTACAGCGACAATATGACCTGGCCGGGAACCTACATTTTGATAGCCGATATGCTATATAACCAGTTTGCGGATAAAGGGCCTATCGAAAAGCATTATGCCTCCATGAAAAAATGGCTCGGTTATATGAACCAGAAATATGGCAAGAATGGATTGATAACCAAAGATAAATACGGTGACTGGTGTGTGCCTCCAGAGTCGCCGGAACTGATCCATTCAAGGGATTCGTCACGTAATACCAACGGAGAATTGATTGCCACGGCTTATTATTACCGTATGCTGGTACTAATGCAGCATTTTGCAAAGCTGTTGAATAAACCTGCCGATGCGCAACAGTATATTTCGCTGGCATCACAAACAAAAAGTGCCTTCAACCAAAAATTCTTTAATCAAAAAACATTCAGGTACGATAACAATACGGTAACAGCCAACCTGCTGCCCTTGTACTTCGGAATGGTGCCTGCGGGCAATGAAAAAGCAGTTTTCGCCAATATCGTAAACAAAATAATGGTCGATGCAAAAGAGCATATCAGCACTGGTGTGGTTGGTACGCAATGGCTCATGCGTGGATTGACCGATTTTGGCCGACCTGATATTGCCTATCATATTGCCGCTAACGACGATTACCCCAGCTGGGGCTATATGGCAAAACGCGGCGCAACCACAACCTGGGAACTCTGGAATGGCGATACCGCCAACCCGGCCATGAACTCCCGCAACCATGTAATGCTTTTAGGCGACCTGGTGGCCTACTTTTACCAGGATATGGCAGGGATAAAAGCGGCTGAACCAGGTTTCAAAACTATCATCATGAAACCATCCATCGTTGGGTTAGACAGCGTAAATGCCAGTTACGATACCCCCTATGGCATGATAAAGAGTGATTGGAAAAAACAGAATAAAACTTTTGATTGGAAAATAAATATTCCTGCAAATACTAAGGCTACGGTTTATCTGCCGGTAGGCAACGGCAGCCATGTAAAAGAAAATGGAGCCATTTTATCAGTCAAGCAGGTGGATGGCAGACTTAAGGTAGACTTAGGCTCTGGTACTTATTATTTTGAGGTAGAAAATTATGAGAAATAAAAAAGCATTTACAGTATTGGTTTGCACACTTGTGCTGATAACTCTATTCGTATCACAAAGCAAAGCGCAGCTTAAATTATGGCAGCATGGAATAGTTACTGATGAGTTTATCTTCGAAAAGGCGCCGTATCCTGAATGTCATGCATCAACCATTGCCGAAACGCCAACCGGACTGGTTGCGGCCTGGTTTGGCGGTACAAAAGAACGTAACCCCGACGTATGTATCTGGGTTACCCGTTTGGTAAATGGTAAATGGACAGAGGCTGTAAACGTAGCCAATGGCATACAGAACGACACGCTGCGCTACCCATGCTGGAACCCGGTATTGTATCAGGTAAAAGGCGGAGAACTGATATTATTCTACAAAATAGGGCCTTCTCCTGCAAAATGGAAAGGTTTCTTCAGGACATCATCAGATGGCGGTGTTACATGGTCGGCACAGCACACTTTGCCTGAAGGTATTTTGGGCCCGGTGAAAAACAAGCCGGTTACTTTACGTAATGGGGATATTTTAGCGCCATCGGGCACAGAAAGCGGCGGTGTGGTGATCCATTTCGAACTATCAACAGATAAAGGTAAAACATGGTCGTTAACCGGCCCGGTGCAGCAAGCAAAAGGCATTAAATCGCTCCAGCCTACTATTCTGTTACATAAAGACGGACGTCTGCAGGCACTTTGCCGCACACAAAACCGGGCGATAATGGAAACATGGTCTGAGGATAATGGCCGTACATGGTCGCCGCTGGACACTACTTCGCTGCCGAACAATAACTCCGGTATTGATGGCGTGACGTTAAAAGATGGCCGCCAGTTACTGGTTTATAATCATGTATTGCCACCGGGTAAGGCAGTAAAAGGCGCGCGCACGCCATTGAATGTAGCTATCTCAAAAGATGGTAAAAAATGGTATGCCGCTTTAATTTTGGAAGACTCGCCGATCAGCCAATATTCCTACCCTTCGGTAATACAAACCTCTGATGGTTTGGTGCATGTAGTTTATACCTGGCGCAGGCAGCGCATTAAGCACGTGGTTATCAATCCTAAAAAGCTGCAATTACACGAAATAAAAAACGGCATCTGGCCCAAGCTGGACGGTTATACCGCGCCGGTGATAACAGGTGATGCAAAAGATCTTTAATGAAGGGCTGAGCGATGAAAAAGAAGCTATTTTTCCTGTTAAGCTGTGTTGCGTTGCCAGCGTTGCTGTGGGCGCAGCAGGACACTGATCATAAGTACACAAAATCGTTAAAAGCAGTATTAGATGAGGTGCAGACGCGTTTCCACGTAATGATAAAATACAACGAAAACGACGTTGCCGATAAATATGTAACCTATGCCGACTGGCGTTTCCGCAACACTGTGGATGAGACATTAACTAATGTACTCGCGCCATTAGATATGAAGGTGAACAAAACGGGCCCTAATACATATAAGCTAAAAAATTACGAATATAATTCGTGGTCGGTGCAGGATGGCTGGGCCAAACTGGACAGCATTGCCAAATTGTATAGCGATAAACAAAGTTTCGGGGCTCGCAAAGAATTGCTAAGGCCGGAACTGTACAAGGCACTTGATCTATATCCGCTGCCTGTAAAGCCAAATTCAAAACCGATCATTACTCCCGAAAGAGTGTATGATGGCTACTCGGTGCAAAACATTGCTATTGAGATATTGCCGGGGTTATATATCAACGGATCGCTGTATAAGCCTTTGCATGTAAAAGGAAAGATACCGCTAATGCTTAGTCCCGACGGGCACTGGGAGAAACAACGCTATCGTGCCGATTGCCAGATCAGGTGTGCCACGCTGGCGCGCATGGGCTGCATGGCCTATAGCTACGACCTGTTTGCCTGGGGCGAATCCCTGCTTCAGTTTAAGCCGGAAGATCACCGCACCAGCATTGCGCAGGTAGTGCAAACGCTTGGCGCCATCCGCATACTGGACTACATGCTGAGCTTAAAGGAAACCGACCCGAACAGGGTAGGGATCAGCGGCGGTTCAGGAGGCGGCAGCCATACGGTATTAATGGCGGCGATAGATACGCGTATTAAGTTGAGCGCGCCTGTGGTGTCGGTATCGTCTTACTTCTATGGCGGATGCCCGTGCGAAAGCGGTATGCCGATACATTTTTGTGGCGGTGGTACGGACAACGTGGAACTGGCTGCCATGGTTGCCCCAAACCCGCAATTACTGGTTACTGACGGACACGACTGGACCGCGCACATGCCCGAACATGATTTTCCCTACCTGAAAAAGATCTATGGCTACTATGACGCTGCTGATAAGGTGGAAAATGTACATCTGCCTAAAGAAGGTCATGATTATGGCCCGTCTAAACGTAATGCCCTTTATCCGTTTGTGGCCCAATATTTCCATTTGGATATTAAAAAGATAGAAGATAAAAACGGCACTATCGACGAGTCGAAGGTGACGATAGAAAAAGAACCGATGATGTATGTTTTTGGCGATCATGGCCAGAACCTGCCTAAAGATGCCATAAAAGGCATAGATAACCTGCGAAAAGTGTTTGCGAATACTCCACGGGAAAAGGAGCCTGTTAAATATTAAAGATGAATAAACTACACGTAAACATCGCTTACCCGCTTATCGGCTTTATGCTGATGTGCGGTTTGTCGCCCAAAACAATCAACGTTAAACCGGGCAAAAGAAACAGGTATAAAGTGGCGGTGGTTGACCTGATGATATTAAAGCGCCAGAAGATCGGCGCATTCCCGTTGGCGAAACAGTTAGATGCGGACGGTCTTGAAGTGGATATGGGCGGCCTTGGCGACAGGGAAACCTTTGATAACAAACTGGTGATCGATTCGGTAAGAGCGCAATTCTTGGAAAAATCGAAGGAGTTGAACCTGGAGATCTGTTCGATGGGTATGACCGGCTTCTTTGCGCAGTCGTTCGCTCAGCGGCCAACTGCTGTCAAGGCGGTAGACGATTGCATCAACACCATGAAGCTGATGCATGTAAAGGTTGGTTTTTTGCCGATGGGTATACAGGGCGATCTCCTGAAAAACCCGGAATTACGCCCGGCAATTGTGGAACGCCTGAAACAGGTGGCTAAAAGCGCCGAAGCTGCTGATGTGGTTATCGGTATTGAAACTTCCTTACCTGCTAAAGATGAGCTGAAATTGCTGAAAGATGTGGGTTCGTCCGCAATTAAAAGCTATTTCAATTTTGCCAATGCGGTTAAATACCACCGTGATATTAACCAGGAGCTTCGTACACTGGGCAAAAAGAATATCGTAATGATTCATTGCACCGACGAAGACGGCGTATGGCTCCAAAACGATCCGCAGATCGATCTGAAAAAAATAAAAGCCACGCTTGACGATATGGGCTGGAGCGGCTGGCTGGTGATAGAGCGCTCGCGCGATGCCAATGATCCGCGAAACGTGAAGAAGAACTTTACCGCAAATGTGGCTTACGTAAAATCTGTTTTCCAGGAGTGATGAAGTTAACCCGCGCCATATCATTTATTTGCTTGCTGACCCTAACCGGCGGTTTTGCCAATGCGGCCCAAATTTGGGTAGCAACAAATGGTAACGACGCCAATAGCGGCACCAAACAGAATCCGAAACTTACTATTGCGGCAGCATTGCGGCAGGCGAGGGAGTTGCGCCGTTTGAAAGATCCCTCTATTCAGGGTGGTATCCATATCGTGGTTGAGGATGGCGAATATGTGCTCGACGAACCCATTTTCGTTCGTCCGGAAGATTCGGGTACGGCTGATTCGCCTACTATTATTGAAAATGCATCCGGTGCAAAGCCCGCCATCAGCGGCGGCGTTGCGATAACCAACTGGAAAAAGGAATTAAAGCATATTGCGGGTTTGCCTGCGTCCGCCCAGGGGCATGTGTTTGTAGCTGATGTGCCACAGACAGGCGAGGGCTTATTGTTGTTCCGCCAGCTTTGGATAAATGGTATTAAAGCCATTCGCGCACGCGAAAGCAATACCGATGAGGATATGAGCCGCATTCTGGATGTGAACAAGCAAAAGCAGGAGATATGGATACCTCTGCCTAAAAGTGGCCTGCCCGCAAACCCAGACCAGATGGAAATGGTGATCCACCAGATGTGGTGCATTGCCAATTTGCGCATTAAATCTATCCGCAAGGAAGGTAATAAAGCTGCATTAAGTTTTTATCAGCCCGAAAGCCAAATCGAATTTGAACATCCGTGGCCACCGCCGGTGATTGATAAAGAACATAAGATGAATGGCAATTCTGCATTCTATCTCACCAACTCCATGGCATTTTTAGATCGTCCCGGTGAGTGGTATGAAGATATAAAAGCCGGTAAACTATACTACTGGCCGCGAAATGGCGAAAATATGACGTCGGCAAAAGTTATCGCCCCATTGCTTGAAAACCTGATTCGGGTTGAGGGTACGATTGACCGACCTGTAAGCTATGTGTTTTTTAAGGGATTAAAATTTGAATATACCACCTGGTTGCGTCCATCGCGGCAAGGGCATGTGCCGTTACAGGCGGGCATGTACCTGCTGGATGCCTATAAGCTGAAACCCAAAGGTACACCTGAAAAGAGCGGGTTAGAAAACCAGGCATGGGTTGGTCGCCCGGCTGCAGCGGTACAGTTAAATTATGCCAATCATACCGGGTTTAAGACTTGCACTTTTGCGCACCTCGCTTCAACAGGTTTGGATTATGTTCGGAGCACTCATGACGATGAAATAACCGGTAACCTGTTTACCGACATAGGCGGCACAGCCCTATTGGTAGGAACTTTTTCAGATGAAGGTTTCGAAGCGCATCTGCCATACGATCCGCAGGACAAGCGTGAAATCTGTACCAACGAATCCATCAACAATAACCTCATCTATAACGTTACCAACGAGGATTGGGGTTGCGTGGGAATTGGTGCAGGATATGTAAAGGGTGTTAAAATAGCCCATAACGAAATATTCGACGTGTCGTATACGGGCATCAGCATGGGCTGGGGCTGGACAAAGGCGGCCAATTGCATGTGCGATAACCTCATTCGTGCAAATAAAGTACATCACTATGCTAAACACATGTATGATGTGGCGGGCATCTACACTTTATCGGCGCAGCCCAATACATTGATCGACAGTAATTATGTAGATGATATTTACAAGGTTTCCTACGCTCACGATCTGCAACATTGGTTTTACCTGTATACCGATGAAGGCTCGTCATACATCACTTTGAAAAATAACTGGTGCCCGGCGGAAAAATTTCTGAAAAATGCCAATGGTCCGGGTAATGTTTGGGAGAATAATGGTCCGCAGGTAAATGAAGCTGTAAAGTGGGCGGCCGGTTTGCAAACGCCATACCGCTATTTACTGAATGGGGTGAAAGTTAATCCGGATAATCAACCTATAAACCATTGATGCGATGAGGAAGATAATAATTGTATTTGCTTTTGTAATCTCTTATATGGCTGTTTTTGCACAAAACAAACAGCTAAAACCGGTTATAGCCGAGGTTACTTTGCCCCATGTAAGCAACATAATCCCTCATAACAGCTTTCACTCGGATACCGGCCTCCAGAATATTATGCGATGGAAAAACCGCGTTATTTTTTATGCGAGGACGAAAGATGTTGCAAGCTTTGAACATCAGATCACTAAAATTTTCGGTACATATAAAGTCATCTTTTTCCAAAAACCTTTTTACGACTTCGAACGCAAATATTGCAGCGACAAATCAGTAGCCAAAGAGTGGACAAACATCATCCTCTCCGCCAACCTGGTAGCAGACCCCAAAATGCAGCAGGAATATCTCAACTACCACGCAACGCAATTTCAGAAATGGCCGGAAGTGTCGCAGGGATTTTGCAATGCCGGTTTTCAGCAATTGCTGGTGTTTAAAACAGGCAGACAATTGATGCTGGTGATCAGCATACCCAAAGGTAAAACGCTCGACGAGCTGAACCCGCTCACTACCAAAAATAACCCGCGCGTTGACGACTGGAACAATATGATGAAAAAATACCAGGAAGGTATTGAGGGCACCAAAAAGGGTGAGGTATGGGTGTTTTTTAAAGATATCGACAAGAATAAATAATTATGTTACGAATAGGAATATTAGGATTAGGCGAGGGCCGCAGCACCATGTCGGCAGCATTGCAAAGCAGCAAATGCAAGCTGGTGATGGTATGCGACCGCAATATAGAGTTATGCAAGCACCGTGCAGAGGAGTTTAACTTTCATCAGTACACCACCAGCTATGAGGATATGCTGAACAACCCGGAAATTGACGCAATAGCCATTTATACGCCCGATCATCTGCATGCCCAGCATGTAAAGCAGGCATTATTGCACGGCAAGCATGTGGTATGCACCAAACCATTTATTGATGATCTTTCAGCTGCGCAGGAACTACTTGATGTAGCTGAAAAAAGCGGCAAAAAGATATTTGTTGGCCAAAGCTCGCGTTTTTTCGAGCCGGCCAAAAGACAGCGCAAAGACTTTGAAGAAGGACTGATAGGTGAACTGATCACGGTTGAAAGTCATTACCATGCCGACCACCGCTGGTTTTTAGAGAAGCCATGGGCCTTGGAACAAGCTTTTAAATGGTTGTACGGCGGCTTAAGTCACCCGGTTGATTTCATCCGCTGGTATTTGCCGGATGTGGAGGAAGTGATGGGGTACGGCATGATCAGCAGCAATGGTAAAGTAGCAGGATTAAAGAACGAGGATACCATGCACTTCATCTTCAAGGCATCAGATGGCCGGATTGCACGCGTAAGCGGCGCTTATACCGGTTATACCCAACCTACACAGCGCGACAGCGGCATGAGTGTTATCCTGCGTTGTACCGAAGGCGCATCGCAGGCAGATTACCACGAACTGCGCTACTCCGTTACCGATAAAACCGGCGAAGAAAAGATAGTTTACTGGGGCGATAAAACGCTGAAATATTATTACCGTTTCGAAGGCCAAAGCCATCACGCGGGCGAGTATCAGAATTACCTTGAGTACTTTGCCGATTGCCTGGGAAGCGGTAAAACTGCTTATCCGGATATTAAAGAGGGTATTGGCACAGTAGCCTTATTACAGGCTATGGACCGCTCACTGCAAACCGGTAAACCCGTAAAAGTTGCCGAAATACTGGCCGAGTTTAACTTAACCCCAGAGCAATTAAAGGTATGACGATAGCAATGGGCAGTTTGGCAACCAATCTTACCGCGCTTGATTATGGCATCGTGATAGCGTACGTGTTGGTATTGGTTTTTATTGGCTACCGTACAAGTTTTGCCAAAAAGAATAAAAGCGACGAAACACTTTTTCTCGCTAATAAATCACTGGGTTGGGCGAGTATCGGGTTTAATATGTGGGGAACCAACGTGGGGCCGTCTATGCTGCTGGCTTTTGCCAGTATCGGCTATGCTACGGGTATCGTCGCCGTTAACTTCGACTGGTATGCATTTGTTTTCCTGATGTTGCTGGCGCTGGTTTTCGCGCCTAAATATATTGCCGCCAAAGTAAGCACCATGCCCGAGTTTATGGGCAAGCGCTACGGCGATTCAACCCAAAATATACTGGCCTGGTATGCGCTGGTTAAAATGCTCATCTCATGGCTGTCGTTGGGCTTGTTTGCAGGCGGATTTTTGGTGCGGCAGATATTGGGTATACCAATGTGGCAATCGGTTATTGTACTGGTGGCTTTTGCCGGATTTTTCACTTTTTCGGGTGGCTTAAAGGCCATTGCTAAAGTGAATTATTTCCAGATGATACTGCTCATTGCCGTGTCATTGCTGCTTACCGTTATCGGGGTGGTTAAAGCGGGCGGATTATCGGCGGTCATCCATAAAGTACCTTCTCATTACTGGACGCTGGTGCATCCGTCGACCGATAAAAAGTATCCATGGTATGCCATTTTGCTGGGTTATCCGGTTTCGGCCATTGCGTTTTTCTGTACCGATCAGGCGATGGTGCAGTCGGTTTTAGGCGCACGTAATTTGGAACAGGGACAACTGGGCGTGAATTTCATTGGCTGGCTGAAAATACTTTCACTGCCGCTGTTCATCCTTACCGGCATTCTGTGCTATGTGCTTTTCCCCGGTCTGAAAGACCCCAACGAAGCCTACATGGTCATGGTTACGCACCTTTTTCCTCCCGGATTAAACGGTTTGGTGATCGTAGTGCTGATCGCGGTATTGGTGGGCACCATCGGCTCGTCGCTTAATTCGTTAAGCACCGTGTTTACGATGGACGTTTATGTGAAAAAGATCAATCCGCAGGCCACCAATAAGCAGATCATTAAAATGGGGCGCATAACCGTTGTTGCGGGCTGTGTTTTCGCGGTGGCCGTAGCGCTCGCTATAGATAATATTAAGGGATTGAACTTGTTCGATGTGTTTCAGTCGGTATTGGGCTTTATTGCGCCACCGCTGGCTGTAGTGTTCCTGATGACGGTTTACTGGAAGAAAACTACCCGTTTGGCCGTAAATTTCGTGCTTTCTTTTGGTTCAGCATTCAGTTTGGGCACCGGTGTTCTTTACCTGTGGGTATTTACGCCGGATAAATACCATTTCTGGCCGCATTATCTTGTGCTATCGTTCCTCATCTTTGCAGTGCTGACGATAAGCGCTATAGTTATTTCTCTCCTCGATCCAAAACCTGTCCGCCATCTTACCGAAAAATTGGTTGACGCGCATTTATTCAAACCTACAAAGCGTGTGAAGATTGCATGGACATTATTGGTCATTGTAATGATATGCCTGTATATTTTATTTAAATAATTGATGAAGAAATCTGCACTACATACAAAGTTATTACTGCTATTTACAGTGTTCACGCTGTTTTCGGGCATGGCCAGCGCCCAAAAGGCTACCTGGATATGGTACCCCGGCGATTACGAAGTTTGGCTGAGCAACAAAATGCAGAACAGGCGTACCGAGCGCGGCACTTTCCTGCCGCCGTTCTGGAAACTGGATAGCCATTTCATCCTGATGAATTTTCATAAGGACTTTGTGTTGCCGGATGATGAAGATGTGCACCTGTATGCCGATGGCATCTACAACGTGAACCTCGACGGGCAATTGGTACATGGCAAGCCCACTGTGCTGCATATCCCCGCAGGAAAGCATCGTATAAGTTTAAAAGTCTACAACCAAACTAATGTTCCGGCCATTTATGTGGAGGCCCCGCACCTGGAAAGCGATACTTCGTGGTTGCTGACCTACGAGGACAAGGAATGGATTGATGCCACAGGCAAAACTTCGGATGTATCGGCAACTAAATACCGACAAGCAGGTAGCTGGGATTTTGCTGATCCGAAGCTATTGCCATCTACCTATCACCTGCCTGTTGAGCCGCAAAAGGCTGCTAAGGTTGAACGAAAAGGCAATTCCCTGTTTGTTGACTTTGGTAAAGAAACCTTCGGTTACATCAAGCTGGAAGGCTTGAAAGGTAAGGGCAATGTGCATTTGTATTTTGGTGAATCGCCGGTTGAGGCAGCAGATACCGCCCATTGCGAACTGGCGGACAGGGTAGCAGTCGACCAGCAAAGCGGCGACTATACCTTTGATGGTTCGCGTGCTTTCCGCTACGTAAACATTGTTTGCGATGGTACAGTGAGCGTGGATAATGTTTCTATGCTATATGAGTATTCGCCTGTTGAACAGCGCGGCAGTTTCAAGTGCTCAGATGAGGAGATCAACAAGATTTGGGACGTAGCGGCTTATACGCTGCACCTGAATACCCGGGAGTTCTTTATCGATGGCATTAAACGCGACAGGTGGGTATGGAGCGGCGATGCTTACCAGAGCTACCTGATGAACTATTACCTGTATTTCGATTCGCCTGAAGTTACGCATACCCTGCTCGCGCTTCGTGGAAAAGATCCGGTAACAAGCCACATCAATACCATCCTTGATTATACATTTTACTGGTTCCTCGGAATAAAAGACTATTACCAATATACAGGCGATAAGTCATTTATCGAACGAAATTATCCTTCCATGCAGAGCATGATGGACTTTTGCCTGTCGCGCCGTGATAAGGAAGGTTTGGTACAGGGCCTGACCGGCGATTGGGTATTTATTGATTGGGCCGATGGCTTAAGCAAGCAGGGCGAGGTAAGTTTTGAGCAGGTATTGTTCTGCCGTAGTCTGGAAACCATGGCCGAATGCGCCCGCATTGCAGGTGATAATGCCAGCGCTGAAAAGTATGCGCAACTGGCTGGAGACCTTAAACAGAAGATATTCAAATACTATTGGAGCGACGAAAAACATGCGTTGGTGCATAGCCGCATCAATGATAAGCCTACTGACAATGTTACCCGGTATGCCAATATGTTCTCTATCTTCTTTAATTACCTTAACGATGCGCAGAAACAGGATGTAAAGAAATACGTGCTGTTGAACCCTGATGTGCCGAAGATCACCACGCCATATATGCACTTCTACGAGCTGGAAAGTCTTTGCGCGATGGGAGAGCAGGAGTATGTACTGAAACAGATAAAAGACTATTGGGGCGGCATGCTCAAACTCGGCGCAACCACCTTTTGGGAAGAATATAATCCAGCCGATACCGGCGTTCAGCATTATGCTATGTACGGCAGGCTGTACGGCAAAAGCCTGTGCCATGCCTGGGGCGCAAGTCCTATCTACCTGTTGGGTAAGTATTACCTTGGCGTAAAACCGTTAACACCGGGCTATGCAACCTACCTGATTGAGCCAAAACTTGGCGGACTGAAATGGATGCAGGGAGATGTACCTACACCTCATGGTAAAATAACCGTGTATTGCAGCACTAACCAGATAAAAGTAAGCGCTGGCGAAGGCATAGGAACGCTCCGTTTTAAAAGTAAAACGCGACCGGGCTGCAAACAAGGCAAGATTACACAGAAAGGTGATAATATGTACGAATTAACGGTGCGGAAAGGAACGAACTTTATAGTGGATTATAAATCGATGTAATGAGCAAGAAGCTGTGTTCTATTTTATTAGGGTGCTTATTTGCACCTTTTGTTCTATATGCCCAATTGGTCGATAAAACGCCGGCACCGGTACCGGTAGTACCCGGATTATATCATTTCGACCCGTGGGAAGACCCGTCGATAGACGGCATAAATCGCCAGGCAGCACATGCTACGGCTTATTCTTACAATAATATAGAGGATGCTTTGACGGGCGACAGGGAAAAGTCTGGCCGGTGGCTATCGCTTAACGGTTATTGGGATTTTAAATATTCACCAATGCCTGCCGATACGCCTGCGTTGTTCTACAAAGGCAGGGTAAAAGGTTG
>JBQCIS010000210.1:0-28578 GCA_051953515.1 Mucilaginibacter sp. | reverse complement strand
CGAACAATCCAAATATGGCAAATACCTCAATCAACCGTGGCGGCAGGCTCTGCAAACTTTGCTGGGTGGCAATGTTCTCGTTCAATTGTTTCTGATACTGATGATAACGATGGGTAAAAAAGTCCGCCCGGTTGTACACGTTGCTTTCTACAAATCCGGCAAGTGATTCATTGAGGTGCTGTATAGCTTTTTCGCCGGTAGTTTTTATACCAAAACGAACGCTGCTCAATCTCCTTTTAATAAAATACGCCAGCAATAAAACCGGCGGGATCAGTATAGCGAATAATAGCAAAAACAGCAGGGGATGAT
The DNA here is from genome assembly GCA_051953515.1 of Mucilaginibacter sp. GTDB lineage: Bacteria > Bacteroidota > Bacteroidia > Sphingobacteriales > Sphingobacteriaceae > Mucilaginibacter. Next base: position 28,269 of record JBQCIS010000210.1, on the reverse strand, counting down.
AAAGCAGGATAGCCGCAACCGCGAAAAATATCAGGATGCTTTGTATGATGATCTGTTGAATATTGGTCAGCACATAAGTACTGAATTCGATAGGCTGCTGGCTGATTTTCCGGGTATAAACCGACGAATCAACCTGAATAAACTGTTTGTAGTCGCCGTGCAGGTAAGCTTTTATGTTTTGCCGCGACAAACGGGAAGCCACCTCATAAAAGAAACGGCTTTCGGATGACGATAACCGATAGCCCAGCCAATTCTTGATGCCAAACAATACAAAAAACAGGCTCACCGGCAGCAAAGGGCTATGCACCTGCCGCAGGTACGGTACCGAAAAATGAACAGCGCTATTGCCTGTAGTATAATAATTAATAATAACCAGCAATCCGGCAAGAAAGGCAATATCCAATGCCCCGAGCAACAGATCGAACAGGACGAGCGTACCCATCCGTACTTTTTCTGCCCGATTAAGGATATTACGTATTTGCTGTAAAAAATGCTTCAAGGCTTGCTATAGCGCGGATCGAACCAAACGCTATTAGCATTACGCCTGCGAATGTTTTAACGTTGCCTTGTTTTGAATTTATAATGGAATATCTATTCAAACAACTCCTGCTCGTCTGTATAATAAGTTTTGCGCGATGACACTTCTTTTTGATGGATGGTTTTTCCCTGTGGTGTTGTTTTTTTGCGGGGCTGATGTACGATCAGGAAATCGCGAACCTCGCCGCTGATGATGTCCGGGTTGGCCTTTAGTATTTCCTTTTCGGCATGCGCCAACACTGACCTGATCGATTCGGCAAGTTTTTTCACCACTCCTGCGGGGATCTTATTCGAAGCAGAGAATGGTGATATTTTAGCATCCCACAATATCTCATCAGCATAAGCATTGCCAATTCCGCGCAGTACTTTCTGATCCATCAGCACGGTTTTAACCGGGGTTTTGGTTTTGGCGAGTTTAGCGGATAAATATTCCGCGGTCACATCCAGGGCATCAGGCACATCGCTTTCTTTTGGATCAAGCGTTGGCGTGGCTGCTTTTTGAAAATCGGTAAGCGACAGGTTGGTACCATCATCAAACTTCAGCGTAATGATGCGGAATTGCGGCTCATTATCTCCTTCCTTGTACAACGACAGGCCGCCGTGCAACATCAAATGCAAACCGAGCGAACGGCTGCCTTTAAAGAGCACATGCAGTTCCTTTCCAGCCCGCACTATTTTTTCCAGTTCATGGCCTTCCAGGGATTCTTTCAACTCTTTTTCAGATACGTTGAGTTTTTTACTTTCGGTTACAACTATCTCTTTCAGCTTTTTACCTTTTAACCTTTTAGTGAGGTTGTGGCTGAAGGCCTGCAAGTCGGGTAATTCTGGCATAAAATATTGGTTTTGTAATAAACTTTTTAAAGTTGAACAGGTTTTAACAATCAAACAAATTTATTTATTTGCGCCCTGCGAACATTAAACACTAAAACTCAAACATGCGCGGACTAAAAACCATCATCTTCCTTTTTATATCCAACACCTTTATGACCTTTGCCTGGTACGGGCACCTGAAATTTAAAGAATATTCGTGGGGGAAAAATCTGGGCCTTTTCAGCATAATTCTTATCAGCTGGGGACTGGCATTTTTTGAATACCTGTTTCAGGTACCTGCCAATCGCGCCGGCTCAACAGAAACGGGCGGCCCTTACAGCCTGGTGCAACTTAAAACCATACAAGAAGCGGTAACGCTTACCGTATTCATGATTTTCACCACGCTGCTATTTAAAAACGAAAAGTTCGGCTGGAACCACTTGGTTGGTTTCGGGCTAATCGTACTGGCGGTGTTTGTGATCTTTAAGAAATGGTGATTATGCGGCAAAGTTTTATTGCGGGATCAAAGCAAACCGCTTAATATCCTGCACTGACATCATTCCGGTCGATTTTTCTGACATAACACCATTATAATCTATCCATTTTCCTTTGCTAACAGAAAAATCTGCGGTCCCCTGGAATGAGAAACCCATAGAAGTTTTTTGAGAAATATTGAACATTGGAGTACTGATATTGCCAGTGATATACTCCACAAAGTCGTATTTCAAGGTAACAATCTCGTCATCACTCTTATTGCTAATATTAACCACTTTTACTTCATTTTTCCGGTAGGCACTATCGCAAATAAAACTCTGATCTGCTGATACAAGATGAACGTCAATAGGCCATGAATCACCAACTTTAACTGGCCGGCCTGGTAATTGAAAAAATAAGGCTATAAGGCTTCGCTGCTCATTTTTGAGGTAAAAACTTTTGATTTCGCCCTCATTTGTCACCTCTCCTCGCAACATAACACCTTGTGTTGCCATGCTCATAAGTCTTTTAAAACGTAGTAAATCGGTGTCTGCTTTTGCTGTATTTGCTGCAACGGATTTGACTTGTTTAGCAGTATCGACCCGCATCTCGATAGCAATGGTATTTCCCGGTTTTGCGGTTAGCGTAGTGATGTAGCCATTGCTGCTCATTTGTTTATTGAGCTGCATAGCAGCTTTCATAAACTTATTCGACTGTGAAGAATCTCCTCCTATCATTTTACTCATTCCGTTAAACGAAATTTTGTTATCTGATGAGTCCGTTTCATCCATAATAGTTTTATAAATCATTGATTCACCTGGTTTTAGTTTCCATTTCATAAAAACGGATTTATAACTTTGTGCAGAAGCCATTAAGCCACCAGTAACCAATAAGGAAGGCAAGAAATATTTTAGTTGTGACATAGATTCAGATAAAAACTAAATATAAACAAAAAGGTGCAATGCAAAGCATCACACCTTTTACCTTTCGCCTTTCTGCTTTCAGCCTTAATCAGCTTCAAACAGAAATCGCATTTATTATATCGTACTGCGTAATGATCTCTATCTTCCCATTGGATTCAACCAGTACGGCGATGTTGTCTTTATTGATCATTGTTGAAATTTTATCTATCGAAGTATTCAGATCGATAAAAGGGAATGTTGCCGTAGTAATATTTTTTACCGGTTGTGACTTTAACGAAGGGCTTTCCAGCAAGGCATCCAAAATATCGCTTTCAGTTATCTTGCCAATGATCATTCCTTTTTGGGTAACCGGTATCTGCGAGATATTGAGCGATTTAATGGTATTAATTGCCTCAAGAACGGTTTTATCTTCGTCAATCGTGATAATTTCCTGGGTTTCCTTTTTTGCGATGATGTCGCGTGCGGTAAGTTTTTCCTCTTTAAGGAAGCCACGGTCGCGCAGCCAGTCTTCGTTGTACATTTTGCCCATGTAGCGCGAACCATGATCCGGGAATATTACCACTACCACATCGCCCTCTTTAAACATATCCTTCATCTGCAACACCCCCGCAATGGCCGAACCCGTTGAGTTTCCTGCAAAAATGCCTTCCTTACGGGCAATTTCGCGGGTCATCAACGCTGCGTCCATATCGGTTACCTTTTCAAAATGGTCTATCAGATTAAAATCGACGTTGGCCGGTAAAAAATCCTCGCCTATACCCTCGGTAATATATGGGTAGATCTCGTTTTTATCAAAAATGCCGGTCTCTTTGTATTTTTTAAATACCGAACCATAAGTATCAATCCCTAAAACCTGTATAGCCGGGTTTTTCTCCTTCAGGTAACGTGCAATACCCGAAATAGTACCGCCCGTGCCTACTCCAGCTACCAGGTGCGTGATCTTACCTTCAGTCTGCTCCCATATTTCCGGACCGGTTTGCTCGTAATGCGCCTGTGAGTTAGACAGATTGTCGTACTGATTAGGCTTCCAGGAATTTGGCACTTCCCTTTCCAGGCGCGATGATACCGAATAATACGAGCGCGGATCTTCCGGATCAACATTAGTTGGGCAAACAATCACTTCCGCACCAAAAGCACGCAATGCGTCAAACTTTTCTTTGGATTGCTTGTCGGTGCTGGTAAAAATACACTTATATCCTTTTATTACCGCGGCAATTGCCAGCCCCATACCTGTATTGCCTGATGTACCTTCTATAATGGTACCACCTGGTTTCAGTTTACCGCTTTTTTCGGCGTCTTCTATCATCTTCAGCGCCATACGGTCTTTTATAGAGTTACCGGGGTTGGTGGTCTCTATTTTAGCCAATACAGTAGCAGGAATATCTTTTGTAACCTTATTAAGTTTTACGAGCGGCGTATTGCCAATAGTTTCGAGAATGTTATTATACCACATACAAATGTGTTTAGTATAGCAGTGCTATAGGGATTATCTGATATGATGCAAAAATAGCTTTCCGGCCTGACATATTTGTCATGGGAAATGTAATTTGTGATGGTAATTGGTGATTAATAATTTGTGATCATTAATCCTCCCGATCAACAATCACAGCCTCAAAACTTCAGGTGCCGTACCGTCAAACCGTTATTGATAAGCTGCTTTAACGATTCAATACCGATATGCAGGTGCGTTTCCACAAATTGCTCACTCACTTTCGAGTCGCTTTCAGAAGTTTTTACACCTTCTGGAACCATTGGCTGGTCTGATACCAGCAGCAATGCGCCGGTTGGTACCTTGTTAGCAAAGCCGGTAACAAATATAGTGGCAGTCTCCATATCAACTGCTGTAGCGCGCAAACGCTTCAGCAAGCGTTTAAATACCTTATCGTGCTCCCAAACACGGCGGTTGGTAGTGTAGCAGGTGCCGGTCCAGTAATCGCGCTGAAAATCGCGTATGGTTGTAGATATTGCTTTTTGCAATGCGAAGGCCGGTAAGGCAGGCACCTCAGCAGGCATGTAATCGTTTGATGTACCTTCGCCTCGTATACCGGCTATCGGCAATATCAGTTCGCCTACGTTTATCTTCTTTTTTAAGCTGCCGCATTTCCCCAGGAAGATGACCGCCTTGGGCGAAATAGCCGTGAGCAGATCCATCACCGTTGCCGCAACCGAGCTGCCCATACCAAAGTTTATAATAGTGATGCCATTTGCTGTAACACTTTGCATCGGCTTATCTAAACCAAGCACCGGGGCGTTGTCATGCCATTCAGAAAACAGCTGTATGTATTTTGAAAAATTGGTAAGGATGATGTATTTACCAAAATCATCGAGCGGGCGGCCTGTATAGCGGGGCAGCCAGTTGGCTACAATGGCGCTTTTAGTTTTTAAACCCACCTTTATGGGCGATTGCACTTCCTGAACTTTTATTGCTTCTTCTAAAATTTTCTTATCCTTTTTAATGTCAATTTCTTCGTTCATGATCGTGATATTTTTTGTGTTTGTTAATAACCCTTTATCAGCCAGTTATAAAATGCCGGAAAATCCTTGTTCCACTGCTTTTCGTTGTGTCTCTCGCCCGGCATGATAACGGTTGTTGTGTTTTCTTCGCTAATTCCTTTGGCACGTATCATATCTGCCATTTTCTGCATATCGGCTACCATGCTGTCGCCTTCGCTGTCGCCGCAAACAAAATAAAAGCGGGTGCTTGCCGGTAGTGACTGCTGTTCAGCAAAGTCGTAAATCTGCAGCGCTATCCAGAATGCCGGGGAGAATATGCCGCCGTTGCCAAAAACTTTCGGATATTTTAATACCGCATACATCGAGATCAATCCCCCCATCGAGCTGCCTGCGATTGTGGTATGTTTAGCATCTTTTTTGGTATGATAATGCGCATCGATATACGGCTTTAGTGTTTTAACCAGGAAATCTACATAATCCGCTCCCCTGCCCTTGCCGTATTTGGAATCATACGGATCGTACTCCGTAACCCGGTACTCGCCGCCATGGTCAATACCTACAATGATGCTTTCGCGGGCATCGGGCAGTTTATCCATTATCTCATCTATCCCCCATTCGCCATAGCCTGATGTATAGGCGTCGAACAGGTTTTGTCCGTCGTGCATGTAAATAACCGGGTATTTTTTGTGTGACTTTTCATAGTCAGGCGGCAAATAAATCCAAACACGACGCTGACGGCCCAGTTGCGGCATATCAAAATTTTTGCTGATGATATGCACGTTGTCGCTGGCAGTATGCTTTTTGGCCGGTGGGGGAAAGTCATCTTTCCACCCTGCGATGCTTAGCATGATGGTGGTATCATGAATAATATTGATTTCGCGATTCTCTATATCCCCGCCGTTGGAACTGCATTCTACCGTTTCCCAGCTTCCTTTTGTTGCTTTAAAGCTGTATTTACCGGCTGGTATGTCTATATTATGCTGATAATTGCCCGCGCTGTCCGGCTGGAGCTTCCATGTTGGGCTGGAAGGGTTCCAGTTATTAAAATCGCCCGCTAAAAAAATGTTTTTGGCCTCTGTTTTAAATGCCGGATACTTTGCTGTTTTAAAAGTAACCTTAACCTGCCCAAACAACAGGGTGCTGCAAAACAGGAAAAGTAAAAATGCGGTCAGTTTTCTCATTACAGGTCGTTTACAAGATCTCATTTAACCAGAGAGAACACTGAGACGAAATACGGAGAACGCTGAGAAAAACCTCTGTGTGCTCTGTGCAAATCTATGTGACTTCTGCAGTTAAAATTATTCGTTTATAAAAAAGGCCCCGAAAATCGGAGCCTTAAATATCGTGATAGTTTATCTATCTTTTATATCCACATAATCGCGGGTGGTTTCGCCGATATAAACCTGGCGCGGGCGGCCGATAGGCTCTTTATGTTCTTTCATCTCCTTCCACTGCGCTATCCATCCCGGTAAACGGCCCAGGGCAAACAGTACGGTAAACATATCTGTAGGGAAGCCCAACGCACGGTAGATGATGCCTGAATAGAAATCCACGTTCGGATAAAGTTTACGTTCAATAAAGTAAGGATCTTTCAACGCTACTTCTTCCAGTTTCTTGGCTATATCAAGCACCTCGTCGTTCACACCAAGCTTGTTCAGGATATCGTCGCATGCTTTTTTGATGATTCTGGCGCGTGGATCGAAATTTTTATAAACACGGTGACCAAAGCCCATCAAACGGAACGGATCGTTCTTATCTTTTGCTTTTGCTATCCATTTATCTGTATCGCCGCCATCTTCCTGTATCCTTTGCAGCATTTCTATTACTTCCTGGTTAGCACCACCATGCAGAGGGCCCCAAAGCGCCGAAATACCTGCCGAAACAGAAGCATAAATGTTTGAGTTTGATGAACCAACTATGCGCACGGTTGAAGCAGAGCAGTTCTGCTCGTGATCGGCATGCAGTATCAGCAGTTTGTTCATTGCGCTTACGATAACCGGATCGATCTCGATCACTTCGGTACGCTGACCGAAGGTCATATTAAGGAAGTTGGTTACGTAGTCATATTTATTTTGCGGGTAGATATATGGGTGGCCCAACGATTTCTTGTAGATCCAGGATACGATGGTGGCCATTTTTGCAAGCATTTTAATGATGCTTGTGTTTAACTCCGCAGGCGTTTGATTTTGTTTTAATGACTCAGGATAGAAAGCCGAGAGCGAGCAAACCAGTGATGACAACTGGCCCATCGGGTGTGATTTTGACGGGAAGCCGTCAAAAAACTTTTTCATGTCCTCATGAACCAATGTATGATGGCTCAATTCAAAATTGAAGCTTTTCAGTTGATCTGCGGTTGGCAGTTCGCCGTATATCAACAAATAAGCAACCTCAATAAAAGTCGATTTTTCTGCCAGTTGCTCAATCGGATAACCGCGGTATTTTAAAATACCTTCCTCACCATTTAAAAAAGTAATGGCGCTTTGTGTAGCGCCGGTATTCTTGTAACCGATATCAAGAGTGATATAACCAGTTTGATCTCTGAGTTTTGAAATATCGATGGCCTTTTCCTTTTCGGTGCCTTCTATAATAGGAAGATCGTAGGTTTTGTCGCCAATCTTTAATTGAGCTGAGTCTGACATAGAATATTCGTTTGGCGCAAATGTAGTAAATCTGCCTTATTATTCACCCGCTAAAACCTTTAGAAATTGTAAAAAAATTATCGATATTTAATGGCATGCATTATCTTATTACCATTTTGTTAAATCGGCAATAAGAAAATGCTAACAGGTATCAATTTGTACGAATGGCTTCCACCGGATTCATCCGCGATGCCGAATAAGCCGGGATCACCCCCGAAATTATACCGATACCTATGGACATGGATATCCCCGTTATAATATTGCCGGCGTTCAGTACTACCTGTATATCAAACGCGCCTTTTATAACCAGCGTTATCAGGAACACCATCATGAGACCAATCAGCCCGCCCATAATGCAAAGCACAACCGACTCGATAAGGAACTGAAGCAAAATAAAATAGTTTTTAGCGCCAAGCGATTTCTGTATACCGATAATATTGGTACGCTCGCGCACCGAAACAAACATAATATTGGCTATACCAAAGCCGCCTACCAATACCGAAAAACCGCCGATAATGATCCCTGCCACGTCAATTATGGCAAACAATGAACTGAGCTGATCGGTAAGGATAGTAGTTTTATTTACCGCGAAGGTATCTTCTTCATTCGGTTTTAACCTTCTAATGGAGCGCATCAGCATATGAAATTCGCTTTCCACTTCATCGTCGCTTAAACCTTTTTTACCGCGCACCACAATGGTTGGCTGGTAGTTGGCATTTTGTACATCAATTAAATTACGGGCGTAGCTGATAGGCAGCAATACTACCTTCTCATCACTCTTGCCCAAAATATCGGTTCCTTCCTTACTGAATACGCCTATAATGGTTACATATCGCCCCATTACCTTTATCTGTTTCCCTACCGCCGTACCATCAGGGAACAGGTCATTTGCTATATCATAACCAATAAGCCCTACCGGCGCCCCGGTTTCTGATTCGACATTAGTATAATAGCGCCCCTGCGACAGTTCAAAATTCCAAACCTTGTCATGATCCTGCGTTACGGCAGATATTTGTGCACCGGCTACTGTATTACTCTTATATTTAATAGTCCGGCTATCAATGCTTATTTCGTAAGAAATACCATCGGCAGTTGTGGCGCGTTTGCGTAATTCATCAAACTCGCGAAGGGTTGGGTCGGGCCGTTGCATGTATTTCCACCAGGGGAAATCGCCGCCAAATATCCAGGGCCATTTTTGTATATATATACTATTGCTTCCCAGTTTATTAACGCTTTGCTGCAAGTTGTTGCGCAGGGTATCAACGGCAGATTTAACCGTAATAATGGTAAAAATACCTATAGTTACCCCCAGCAATGAAAGCAACGTACGTAATTTGTTTTGCCTGAGCGCATCAAACGCAAACAATATGCTTTCCCTGAAAAGTTTAAGATATATCATATATGGTGATTACATCGATTTTATATAAACGATTTTACAGACCTACAAACCGCTATTATCCATTAGACGACATTGGCACTATTAAGTTACAGATCATTTAAACGAAAATATGAAACAAATAGGCTTAATTGTTTGTAAATAATCGGTGTAATCGCAAATAAAATCGGTGCAATTATAAATTAAAAAATTATCCGTACATTTGCGCCCTAAATTTCAAGATAGATAAGCATGAAATTATCTCAATTCAAGTTCAACCTGCCTGACTCCTTAATCGCAAGTACTCCATCCCAGGCCCGTGATGAATCACGTTTAATGGTTTTACACAAAGATTCCGGTAAAATTGAGCATAAGATATTTAAAGATATCCTTGATTATTACGACGATGGCGACGTAATGATTATCAACAACACCAAGGTATTCCCTGCCCGCTTATATGGCAACAAGGAAAAAACCGGTGCTACCATTGAAGTATTCCTGCTGCGTGAGTTGAATAAAGAATTGCGCCTTTGGGACGTTTTGGTTGACCCTGCCCGCAAAATACGTGTTGGCAACAAATTATATTTCGGCGATGACGACCTGCTGATAGCCGAAGTGGTAGACAACACTACTTCGCGCGGCCGTACCATCCGCTTTTTGTTTGACGGCACCGACGAAGAGTTCCGCCGCAATGTGGAGATCTTAGGCGAAACACCGCTGCCAAAATACATTAAACGCAAAGCCACCCCTGAAGATAAAGAACGCTACCAAACCATCTTCGCCAAGCACGAAGGCGCCGTTGCTGCACCAACCGCAGGCCTGCACTTCAGCCGCGAACTGATGAAACGTTTGGAACTGAAAGGTGTTGATTTTGCAGAAGTAACCCTGCACGTAGGCTTAGGTACCTTCCGCCCGGTTGAGGTTGAAGATTTAACCAAGCACAAGATGGATTCAGAACAATTCATTATTGAGCAAAAGCAGGCTGATATTGTAAACCGCGGCATTGAACGTAAAAAACGTATCTGTGCTATCGGTACAACATCAATGCGTACTATCGAATCATCGGTATCGGCTAACAAAACCTTAAAGGCTGCCAACGACTGGACCAGCAAGTTTATCTTCCCGCCGTATGATTTCAGCATTGCTAATTCAATGGTAACCAACTTCCATACACCAGAATCGACATTATTAATGATGATATGTGCGTTTGGCGGCTACGAACATGTAATGCACGCTTATGAAGTAGCGGTAAAAGAGAAGTACCGTTTCTACAGCTACGGCGACGCTATGCTGATCATTTAAATAAAATATAACAATATATTATTGTAGATTAGATGAGATTTGACCATATCAAATCTCATTTTTGTTTAATGCCCATGACATCAACTTCGTCTATACATCACTATGCCATTATAGTGGCTGGCGGTAGCGGCGCAAGAATGCTCTCATCCGTTCCAAAACAGTTTCTTTTAATGAACGGCAAACCCGTTCTGATGCACACCATTGAGGCTTTTTATAAAAGCAACTCAAAACCTACTATCATTTTAGTGCTGCATGCAGGCTTTCATCAATATTGGCAGCAGTTATGTAATGAACATAATTTCAGGGTGCCTGTTACGCTTGTAAAAGGCGGCGAAACACGTTTTCATTCAGTTAAGAATGGACTTGAATTGATACCTGACCACCCAAATACAGTGGTAGCCATACATGATGCCGTAAGGCCACTGGTAAGCTGTGAGATAATTGACGAAGCGTACCGGTACGCGTTTGAGCATGGCAATGCCATTGTAGCCGTAAAAAGTCGCGATTCGATACGCCAAATGTGGAACGACCACTCCATAAGCCTGAAAAGAGAAGATATTTACCTTATACAAACCCCGCAAACTTTTCGCTCTGATATATTAAAAGAGGCCTATAGAGTGGAATATGATGATCATTTTACTGATGATGCAAGTGTGGTAGAACGGGCGGGCGGAATCATCAATATGATAAATGGCAGCTATCAAAACCTCAAGATCACCTTCCCGGAAGATATTGCAATAGCCGAAACGATATTGAAAAACAGGTAGAGACGCAAATGCTGCGTCTCTACTCGTTATGCCCTTCTGATCACCCCCAAAAGCAAGGCGACAATCGCTATAACCAGCAGCACATGAATTAAATTACCTGCAGAAAAAACAAAAACCCCTAACACCCATCCTATTAACAAGACTACGGCAACAACATATAATAAACTGCTCATTCCCTTAATGTTTTTAGTTTGATAATTGTATCCCTACAACACCAAAATCTATTCCAAAACGGCTTAAACAAAAAAACCCCGCCAAGGCAGGGTTTTTATCAATATTGTTAATCAATACTCGTCTTCGTTAAAAAAGAAGTCATCTTTTGTGGGGTAATCCGGCCATATTTCCTCAATATTTTCGTAGGGTTCGCCGTCATCTTCCAATGCCTGGAGGTTTTCAATAACCTCAACCGGCGCACCGGAACGTATAGCATAGTCAATTAATTCGTCCTTAGTAGCAGGCCAGGGGGCATCTTCAAGATGTGATGCAAGTTCAAGTGTCCAATACATATCTCTTATTATAATTTAGAATAATTTAATATATCAAAATGCTTTTTGGCAAAAGTATAATATTTTTAAATTGATTATCAACAATTTTTTTTTCATTTTTTCACACTCTCGGAATCCATTCGTTTTCAGCAATATTTCGGTCACTGGCTATCTTACGGGCTAAAACAAACAGATAATCACTCAGCCGGTTAAGGTATACGATCACTTTTTCTTCCACCTTACTATCATCGGCTAAATGAACGCTCAAACGTTCTGCCCGGCGGCAAACGCACCGTGCAATGTGGCAAAAAGAAATGGCATTATCCCCTCCCGGCAAAATAAAATGACGTAATGGGGGTAATGCCTTGTCCATATCGTCCATTTCTTGCTCAAGCACGTCAATATCTTCGCTGTGCAGATCCGGAATAACCATTTTTGAACGTTCAGGATCAGCCGCCAGCGTAGCGCCAATGGTAAACAATCTGTCCTGTATTTGCTTCAGTACCTGTTTATTATGTGCCCCTATCTCCTGATCGCGTATCAGCCCGATGTATGAGTTCAGTTCATCTACGGTACCATAAGCCTCTATACGCAGATCGTATTTAGGCACGCGTGTACCGCCAATAAGTGAGGTAAAGCCTTTATCGCCGGTTTTGGTGTATATTTTCATCGGTTTACAATTGTTTTTTATAGTGCCGAAGCTATCCTGATCTGTATCTTTACCCAATAAAGGGCACGACAGGATCGGGCTTGCAAAATATTAAACTTGTGCAAGCTAAACCAATCTAATTACAAATCGTTTAATATTTTTATGAGATCGTTTATTTCTTTTTCATGTTTTGCTGCTACGTTGCTTACCATAAGCATATTCAGCCTTAACTGCAGCAGCAAGAGCAGCAATAATACGCAAACAGCCGCCTCCGCGGAAGTTAAAGTGAGCAACCTTTTGAGCGAAAAACAGTTCAACACACTTTTTCCTATGCACGACAAGTTTTACAGCTACCAGGCCTTTATAAAAGCGGTAAACCAATTAGGAAATATCAAAATAAAAGTAACCCGCCGGGCTGCTTCGGTTTACCAGATCGTTCGTACGGATAAAACAACGGGCAAATCAACTGTTGTGCGCCAGGATGAAGACTGGAACGAACAATGGGCGAAAGCAAAGCCCGATTCAGTCTACTATGTGGATTATGGCGATTTCTGCTCATCTTCAAACACCCAAACCAACAAAAAGGAACTCGCCGCATTTTTTGCACAGATAGCGCATGAAACGCGACACGGCGAAGATGGCAAATACAACGATGGCCTGATGCTGATGCACGAAATTGATACTGTAAACGCCTATATTGCCGATAATGACGAATACCCGCCTGTAAAAGGCCAGAAATACTACGGCCGCGGGCCAATGCAGTTAAGCTACAACGGCAATTACGGTTACGCCTCGGTTTGTATGCTGGGCGATAAAAATATCCTGCTTAAAAACCCGGCCCTGGTGCAAACCGACCCGGTTATTGCTTTTGAAACCGCCATTTATTTCTGGATGACGCCGCAAACACATAAACCCTCAGCCCACGATGTGATGACCGGCAAATGGCAGCCTAATGCCGCAGATAAGGCCGCTAAACGCGTACCCGGCTTCGGCATGACCATCAATATTGTAAACGGACAAATAGAATGCGGTAAAGGCGATAATATGAGCAACATGAACGACCGTATTGGCTTCTACAAACATTTCCTGCAAATGCTTGGCGCCAGCGACCCCAACTGCGCATGCAGCTGCGGTAATATGCAGCCTTATGCGCCATAGTTAATGCCCCGTTGTTTGCATCCATCCAACGGGGAAATTTGTTTTACAACTGTAGCATTGTAGCGCCTGATACACAGCTACAGCTGCTACAAACGCTACACAGCTATTAGTTAAAAAAAATAGCGATGGGGTTAAACCCATCGCTATTCAATATCAATTCGTTCTCAACTGGTCTCTAACCTCAGATATACTTCGTACCAAATTTCTGTTTTACGTCGGCTACCACCTGTTTTACATTCTGTTCCTTATCACGCGGACAGATCAGCAACGAGTTATTAGATTCAACCACAATGTAATCATGCAGCCCCTGCAAAATCACCAATTTTTCGCCGGGCACGTTCACCATACAGTTTGACGAATCGTACATAATTACTTTTTCCGATGGGATTACCGCGTTACCTACATAATCCTTCTCTGTAAGTTCATAAACCGAAGCCCAGGTACCCAGGTCGCTCCAGCCAAACTCAGACGGAATAACATACACATTGTCGGCCTTTTCCATAATGCCATAATCAATAGAAATATTGGTACACTGCTGATAAGCGTTGTGAATATGCTTTTTCTCGCTATCGGTATTGTAAATCGGGCGGGCATCAGAAAATATTTCGTTCATTTCCGGCAAATACTGGCTAAAAGCCTTCACAATAGCCTTAGCCGACCAAACGAAAATACCGGCGTTCCATAAAAAGTCGCCGCTTTGCAGGAAGGTTTTGGCTATCTCAAGCGTTGGCTTTTCTGTAAAGGTTTTTACTTTATGAAACTCCTCTTCTATCACATTTTCAGTGAATTGGATATAGCCATAACCGGTATCGGGCCTTGATGGCTTAATACCCAGGGTAATAAGGCAGTCATTCTCTGACGCTACCTTAAGCGATTTCTCTATTGTGTTAATAAACGCGGGCTCATCCAGTATCAGGTGATCTGAAGGAGCTACTACAATAACCGCGTCGGGGTTCATGCTTTCAATTTTAAAGCTACCGTAAGCCACACACGGCGCGGTATTACGCATTACCGGTTCGGTGAGTATTTGGTGATCAGCCATATCAGGCAGCTGTGTTTTCACCAAACCTGTATAAATTTGGTTGGTTACAACGTAGATATTTTCCTTAGGGCAGATTTTTAAAAAACGATCGTAAGTATTTTGGATTAACGTTTTACCAGTGCCTAAAATGTCGATAAACTGTTTAGGATGCGAAGTACGGCTAATGGGCCAGAAACGGCTTCCAATACCGCCTGCCATTATAATGGCAAAGTAATTTTTATTCATTTTTTTAAAGAATTTTTGAAGTGCTTTCGCGGCTGCAAAATTGAACAATATTCCGTAAAATAATTGCTAAATAAAATTAAATAAACGTAAAGTCAATTTTGCCGTATTTTTAAATTGCATACACCTTCAAAATGTTTTAACTAATAATAATTTTTATATAAAATTTTAACGAAAACTCATCGTTAATTCATTAAAAATTGCTATTTTTAAACTTAATTCTAAGTAATAATCTACTTAAATTCTTATAATAAATGATTGAGACGAAGAGGTCGCTTTTTGATAATCTCCAAAATTTTTTTGGGTTTGATAATTTTAAGGGAGAGCAGGAAGCGATAATTACTAACATCCTGGCGGGTAATGACACATTCGTGATCATGCCTACCGGTGGCGGCAAGTCTATGTGCTATCAATTGCCGGCATTGATGAGCGAAGGAACAGCGATTGTGATCTCGCCCCTGATAGCACTGATGAAAAACCAGGTTGACCAGTTGAGGGCATTTGGAGGGTCAGATAGCATTGCTCATTTCCTGAATTCGTCACTTACCAAGGCTGAGACAGCAAAGGTTAAAGAGGATGTTTTAAGCGGCGTTACCAAATTATTGTACGTAGCGCCCGAATCATTAACCAAACAGGAAAATGTAGACTTCCTGCGCCTTATCCACGTATCATTCGTGGCTGTTGACGAAGCACACTGTATTTCGGAATGGGGCCATGATTTTCGCCCCGAGTACCGCAAGATCAGGCAGGTGATCAGCAATATTGGCGAAAATATTCCAATAATTGCCTTAACCGCAACGGCTACGCCAAAAGTTCAGCAGGACATTCAGAAGAACCTGCAGATGAACAACGCCACCGTCTTTAAATCCTCATTCAACAGGGCAAATCTCTTTTACGAGGTGCGTGCAAAACGCAACGTAATAAAAGAGATTGTAAAATTTGTAAAGCAGAACCCCGGCAAATCGGGTATAATATATTGCCTCAGCCGTAAAAAAGTAGAAGAAGTGGCCGAAGTACTCAACCTTAACGGCATAAAAGCCCTGCCCTATCACGCGGGCCTTGATGCCAAGGTAAGAGCCGAAACACAAGACAAATTCCTGATGGAAGATGTGGAAGTGATCGTAGCCACCATTGCCTTCGGTATGGGTATCGACAAACCGGATGTACGCTATGTGATCCATCACGACGTACCAAAAAGCATGGAGGGCTATTACCAGGAAACCGGCCGCGCCGGCCGTGATGGTGGCGAGGGCGTTTGCGTGGCTTTCTACTCGCAGAAAGATATTGATAAGCTGCAAAAGTTTATGAAGGACAAACCGGTTTCGGAACGCGAGATCGGTACCCAGATACTGAAAGAAGTGATCGACTATGCCGAATCATCAGTTTGCCGCCGCAAGCAGCTGCTTCATTATTTCGGCGAGAACTTTAACGAGGCCGGTTGTAACAGCATGTGCGATAATTGCAGCACCCACAAAGAACACTTTGACGGCGAAGCGCAATTACACAAGACATTAAGCCTCATTAAACAGATCGGCGAGAAATTCGACGACCATCATATCATCAGCATACTGATGGGGCAGGACAATGCCCAGATCCACAATTACGAGCACCATTTACTGCCTGCATTTGGCTCGGGCAAAGAAGATGGCGAAAACCTTTGGAAATCCATCATCAGGCAGGCGGTACTGAACAACTTCCTGTCGAAAGATATCGACCAATACGGCTTACTGCGCCTAACACGCAGCGGCAATGCATTTTTAGATAATCCGTACAGCATCCGTTTCATACTCAACAGCCCAATGGAGGCTGCCGATGATGATGATTCAGAAGATGGCCCAAAACAAGCCGGCGGCGCATTGGATACCGAATTGCTGCAAATGCTGAAAGATTTGCGCAAAAAGATAGCCAAGCAAAAAGGATTGCCACCATTCGTTATTTTCCAGGACCCATCGCTTGAGGAGATGTGCACCCACTATCCTATCACAACCGATGAACTGAAGCAGATATCAGGCGTTGGCGCCGGTAAAGCATTAAAATTCGGCGCGCCGTTTATCGACCTCATCAAGAAATATGTGGAGGATAACGATATCGACCGTCCGGTAGACATGGTAATCAAGAGCGCTGCCAACAAATCAGCATTGAAGGTGTACATCATCCAAAATATCGACCGTCACCTCGACCTCGAAGACATTGCCGCCTCAAAAGGTCTCACCTACGAAGAGATTTTAAAAGAAGTGGAAACGATAGTCAACTCAGGTACAAAGCTCAACCTCAACTACTATATCGATGAGGTAATTGATGAAGACAAGCAGGAAGAAGTATACGACTACTTTAAATCTGCTGAGATTGATTCGATTGATGACGCTTTAGTTGAACTTGGCGCCGATGACTATACCCGCGAAGAGGTACAATTAATGCGCATCAAGTTTATGTCGGAAATGGGGAATTGATTTTAGATATTCATACAATTAAGGAAAAGTCTTCGGAATGTTCGAAGGCTTTTTTTGTGCGACATCATTTTGTTTGCATGCTTAAGTGATTATCTTTATCATAAAACCTGAATTACATGTATAAAGCGATCATCGCAATAGTGTTGTGTGTATTCATTTTATCGTGTACTGATAAGGATCAGGCAAAAAACGAGAAATATATTTTAGGTAATTGGGTTAGAGTGAGAGATACCCCACAAAAAAATAAGAATGGCATTGTTCTACTTCCTCCCTCAAGGTATGAAAAATCCGGCTTTACATTTTATAAAGATCATTCGTATGACTATAAATTGGGCTATTTTAGTTATGACAGTAATTTAAATAGACGAATATATTCGGGAAATACAGGGCGATATAAAATAAAAGGAGATAACCTGTTATTATTTACCCCATACAATAAATCGGAAGAATATAAACTACTGACGCTTAATGACGACTCCCTAAGATTTGAATCTTATGGCGATATTCTCCTCTTCAAACATTACAAAATAACAAAGCACAATTCACCCGAATTTGATAAGATCATAGTTTCTGCCAGCGGATGCTATGGCTCTTGCCAAGCCATGGATATAATGATAAATGCTAACGGAAATGTTTTATTTAATGGCAAACACCTTACAACATTGAAAGGCTGGTATACCGGCAGAATACCAAAAGATGAGTATAGAAAACTTCAAAATAGCTTTCGTCAAAGCAATTTCGATTCATTGAAAAACTACTATAATGCAGGCTGGACTGATGATCAGACCGTGTGTGTCAGTTTTATAAAGGATAACAAAATATATAAATCTGTAGTAGATTATGGGCGGGAATCGCCATATCTTTTTGTGTGGGCTTATAGGCCTGTACAGTATTTATATCAAACTATAAAATTGAACAAATCACCCAAACCTGACACCATACCGCAATTTGAAACATTAAGGAAATATAACAGCAAGCGGAATGATTCGATCATTAGAATAAACGATTCTGAACAATTTTTACTTAGTAATTATTTGCGTAACGGCAAAAAAACACCCAACATAAGCTTCGTCCCCATGTTTGAACTCACAGACTTTTATAATGGCAATAAGGGTAGTATTAAGACCGATGGCCGCTACTACAGTTTTTTACTGAACGGGAAAGAAGAAACTATAGATATTGGCTTTAACTTTTTCGAAGAAAATAATAAAATCCTAAAATGGGTAAAGCCGGACGGCTTTTATCAATAAAATAATTCTGATGGCAGGCTACTCCTCAACTCCACTCGCAAAAAAGCTCGGTATCAAATCCGGCTTTCACATCAAACTGGTAAATGCACCGGAGTACTATTTTGAGCTATTTACCGATCTGCCGCCTGATATTACCATTGAAACTACCGGAAACACAAAACTGGATTTCATCCATTTCTTCACTAAAATCAAAGCGGAATACGAATCCATCCTGCCCCGGCTTATGCAGCAAATAAAACCGGATGGCATGATCTGGGCATCATGGCCAAAAAAGTCTTCGAAAGTAGTTACGGACATTACTGAAGATATTATACGTAATTACGCCCTGCAAATTGGCCTGGTAGATATAAAGGTTTGTGCGGTGGACGATACCTGGTCGGGGTTAAAGTTGGTAATACCGGTTAAGCACAGGGTTTTCTCAGCGTAATCTCATAAATAGTTCAACCCCTATACACTCCTCACATAAATTTATAACTTCGCTTAATATTAAAATTTCCCATGGCTAACAGAATAGAGCTTAAACGCGTTCAGGAAGATTATGGCTTCGAAGCCACAGATGAATCCGGTCATATTTTAAAAATGGATAGCAGCCCTGCAAGCGGCGGCAAGGATTACGGCGTTCGCCCTATGCAGGTGCTGTTAATGGGCCTGGCCGGATGTTCTGCAATCGACGTGATTAGCATCCTCAAAAAGCAACGCCAGGAAATTACCGACTATAAGATGGTAGTAAACGGCGACCGCGAACCAAACGTTGAGCCGTCGCTATGGAAAGAGGTAACGATCGAGTTCCACCTCTACGGCAATATCGACCCAGATAAAGCCCAAAAAGCTGCCGATTTATCCGTTGGTAAATATTGCTCGGTAGCTGCAACCCTTGTAAAAGCAGGCGCCGATATCCAATACAAAGTTTTTGTACATCCAACAGCTTAACAGCTAATAATTTATCGAAAATATATTATAGCAACCGTAATATATTTTCGATAAATATTTCCATTCTCGTTGCCACCATGGCACAACTTTAACATTTTCTCAATTTAAAGATGAATTTTTGATGAATTTTTCAAAAATCAATCTTTATTGTATACAAAAGTGTACTATTTATTACGCACTTCTTTCTCCGCAATGCACTTATCTATAAGTTAAAAAACGACTCAAACAGCGTGTTCTGCGCGCGCGTTTGCTACGCTACAAATCAATCGGTTATACAAAATCCGGGGTTAATTTATACCTAAATTACTTCCTGCCGCAATACAGGTGGCATTACTCTTGTTCGCCACCTGGAAATTTTGCCGTTTAAAATTTAGGGCAAAAACCACTAACAATAATTTCTATGAAACCGAATTTTAAAACATCCGCCTTGCTTTTAGCAGGAATTTTAGCAGGCGGTAAACTATTTGCGCAAACTCCTGATACAACCAAACTACAATCCAATTATGTTCAACCTTTCTCAAGCCATGCATTCCGCACATGGTCGATAGGTATAAATGGTGGCTTACTTACCCCTTATACTATTTTGGGAATGAAAGAACAGGATTTTAAATCCCCGCATGAGCAATTTGGCTACGGCGGTTATATTAAAGATCAGCTCCTTCCCTCATTAGGCTTGCAGGCCGATTTCCTTGGAGGCAAGGTTGCAGGCGGTGTATCTTCGCTCGATCAAATAAGCGGCACCTATACCAGTTTTAAAACCAAACTTAACTACGCTGTCGATTTACAGGCAAATTTCACTTTTGCCAATATTAATTGGAGACATCAGCAAGGTTTTATACAGCCGTATGTAACCCTGGGTGGTGGTTATATGAGCTACTCTCCTGTTTATAATGCGCCAAACGGAGCAACATATAATGATGGCAAAATGCACGATTATTACATCCCCGTAGGTGTTGGTTTGAAACTTAATGTAGCACGCGGCATAAACGTTGATGCGGGCTACCAGATAAATTTTGTTAATGCCGATAATTTTGATGGTCTTGTAGCCGGTCCTACAAGCGACAGATTCTCTTATGCGCATGTTGGGTTAGAATTTGCGCTGGGCAGCCGCCACAAACCGCAGTTGGCTGCACATAACCCTGTGGCATCAATGCGTAACGAATACCTGATGGATGAGCAACGCCTGCAAACCCAGGTAGATCAGCAAAAAGCTACAAACAAAAAATTACAGCACCAACTAAATACTACAAACGAGAAATTGGCTAAGTTGATTACTGACTCAGACGGCGACGGCGTACCTGACGAACACGACAAATGCCCGAATACGCCTTCAGGTACTCAGGTTGATGGCGCCGGCTGCCCATTACCGGCTGCTAAAGCACCTGTTAGGGTATACGTAACCAAAGAAGACCAACAAGTGGTAAACGAAGCGGTAAAAAACCTCGAGTTTGATTTTGGCAAAGCAACTATCCGTGAACACTCCGACGAAAGCCTTAATAAGCTTGCCCAATTAATGGTAAACAAGCATTTTCACCTGAAGTTGGCCGGTTATACTGATAATATCGGTTCGGTAGCTGCCAATCTTAAGCTTTCGCGCGACCGCGCCAATGCAGTAAAAACCTATCTGGCAACACAAGGCGTTAATCCGTCAATGATCCAGGCCGAAGGTTATGGCAAAGCTAACCCTATCGCCAGCAACAAAACCGATGCGGGCCGTCAATTGAACCGCAGGGTTGAGTTTACTTTGTTTTAAGCAAACACAACAGTATAATCCAATAAAAAAGGCTCCGATCGGAGCCTTTTTTATTGGATTATGAATAAGTATCACAAACTAAAAAATTCCGCCAAAGCACCAAAATAGCTTTCATCCCATCCTTCCACAAAATCATTATAATCCGCATCGGGGATATTAGTGTGCCTTAGATCCACAGAAGTGCCTTTCTTATCCGGAAAGAGTTTGATGGTAACAATGGATTCGGCCTCCTGGCCATCAAAATACCATTGCTGCACTATTTTTTTTTGGGGTTCAAACTCCAGGTTTTTACCTACAATACTTCCGTCCCACATCGAAAATTCAGTACCGGGTTCGGTCGACATTTCTGCCGGTTCGCCTGTCCATAACTCAATGGTCAGTGGATTGGTCAGTGCTGTATAAATTTCTTCCGGTGTGGCTGGGAGCAGGTAATATTTCTTAAAATCCTTCAAAATAATCAAAATTAAGCCACAGGGCCTATTGGCAACACGGTTCTGCCATACATTTCGTTTAGCAATACCGCCATACCGGTATAAATAGCCGAGGCGCCGCAAATAATACCCTCATAACCGGCAAATTTGCCTATATCCTTGTTGCCAAGCCCTTCGGACAAAGCTAATAAAATGAACAGTATGGTTAATGAACCAAATACAAATTGCAATGCTTTGTTCAGTTTAAGCGTGCCGAAGAACATAAGGAAAGTAAACAAGCCCCATATTGCAAGATATGCGCTCATGGCAGCGCCCGAAGGTTTGGTAAGCCAGCCGAACGTTGGCATTACAATTAGGCCAACCAGCGAAAGCCAGAAAAAGCCATAAGAAGTAAATGCCGCAAGGCCGAACGTATTGTTCTTTTTTGATTCGATAATACCGGCGATAACCTGGGCAAGGCCGCCATAAAAAATACCCATGGCGAGGATCATAGAGTTAAGCTCGATAAAACCGGCGTTTGCGAAATTCAATAAAACAGTAGTCATGCCGAAAGCGCAAAGGCCCAGCGGCGCGGGGTTGGCAATGCCGTCTTTCACCGGCACCAGCGTTGTAACAGGTTGAGTCATTGTTTTGGGTTTAATTGGATTAGCACGAATTTATATTTTTAAATCTATTTAGCAAATTTTTTCGCAAACGGTTACCACCGCAAAACGTTAAATTAGTGCTATGCAAAAACTGGTATTGATACGCCACGGCGAAAGTGTATGGAATAAGGAGAACCGTTTCACCGGCTGGACGGATGTCGACCTCTCACCCGAGGGTGCCGAACAGGCCAAACGCGCCGGGCAAATACTCAAAAAGCACGGCTATACTTTTGATGTGGGCTTTACTTCATTGCTAAAAAGATCCATAAAAACCTTACATATCCTGTTGGAAGAGTTGGATCATCTGTGGATACCCGTACAAAAATCATGGCGGTTAAATGAGCGGTTCTATGGTGCCTTACAGGGGCTGAACAAAGATGAGGTAACTGCCCAATACGGTGCAGAACAGGTGCTGAAATGGCGTCGGGACCCTAACGAACTTCCACCTGCCATTACAAAAGACGACGATCGCTACCCCGGCAAGGATATCCGATACAAGAACCTTACCGAGCGCGAACTGCCCCTCACCGAAAACCTGAGCCAAACAATTGACCGCGTACTACCCTTCTGGAACGAGACAATTGTAGATTCCATCCGCAAAAATGAGAAGGTAATCATCTGCGCGCATGGTAACAGCCTGCGCGCGTTAATAAAGTATATCGATAATCTTTCGGATGAGGAAGTGACCAAGTTGGAGATTCCTACAGGCGTGCCCTGGGTGTATGAATTAGATGAGGGCCTGAATCAGATATGCCATTATTATCTGGAATAATCATTAGGCATTGGTCCCTTCGCTGCGCTGTCATTAGTCAGTTAGATCGTTATAATGCCTCGATGACCTAATGGCAAACGACTATTGCCGCTGCCTTATCGCCTCATAGATAATTATTCCCGTAGATACCGAAACATTCAGCGATTCTATCTCGCCATACATCGGGATCTTTGCCAGGTGATCGGCAATACGGATGATCTCGTTACGGATACCATCTTCTTCAGACCCCATTACAATAGCAGTGGGCAATGTATAATCAGGTTTATAAAGATAATCTTTCGTTTTTTCGGTGCAGCAAACCAGTTGCAGACCCGATTCCTGCAGGAAACGAACCGTCTGCATAAAATTATCGTGGCGGCAAACCGGTATCTTATACAAGGCCCCTGCCGAGGTCTTGATCGCATCCGGATTGATCTGCGCCGAGCCTTTTGCCGGGATAACAATGGCGTGCACGCCGGCACATTCTGCCGTACGGGCAATGGCGCCCATATTGCGCACGTCTGTAATGCCATCCAGCACCAGGATAAGCGGCACCTCCCCTTTTTCAAATATCTGCGGAATAATATCTTCTACCTTTTGGTAAACAATGGGCGATATAAATGCTACCACACCCTGATGGTTCTTCTGCGTAAGGCGGTTTAGCTTTTCAATGGGCACCTGCTGCGCCGGGATCTGGTATTCATGCAAAACCTCTTTCAACTCGGTTAACAAACCACCGCCCAAACCGCGTTGCATGTACAACGACTCAATCTCTTTTCCCGCGCGGATCGCTTCAATTACGGCACGGATGCCAAATACCATCTGGTTGCTTTCGCGTTGGGGTCGTTGAGTAAAGGTCATTTTCAGTATATTAATTTGCCTGCAAAAGTAGCCATTGGAACTTAGTTATTGGCTAAAAAAATTTAGCATCATAATTAATACTCATTTCGTAAGAAAAATTCAAATAGCAATTATCAACATTTTATAACAAGTTCTTTTTCAATACATTATTTGGCAAAAAATAATTTTCAACAAATTTATGTTAAATTAAAAATGCCTGCTTTTATGATTTAGGCTTTTTAAAGCCGTAATACAAAAAGATATTATTTGTGGATACGTTGAAGGATTTTTCGTATATTTTTGTTGTCCCATGATTTTTGAGAACGATAACCCCAACAAACAAAACACCAACGAAAGAAGAAACAGGTTCAGCAGTCCTTCGCCATATAGTGGTTTAGGAAAACTGCCTCCGCAAGCTGTTGATCTGGAAGAAGCCGTTTTAGGCGCGCTGATGCTGGAGAAAGACGCCCTGTCGTCAGTGATTGACATCTTAAAACCAGATGTGTTTTATGTAGATAAACATCAGCGTATTTTCAAAGCCATACACGTATTGTTTGAAAAATCATCGCCGGTTGATATTCTCACGGTTACGGCCCAATTGCGCCAACAAGGCGAACTGGACATGATTGGCGGCGCGTACTATATTACCGAGCTCACCAACCGCGTGGCCTCAGCAGCTAATATCGAGTTCCACGCGCGTATCATTATCCAAAAATTCATCCAGCGCGAGCTGATCCGCATCTCTACAGAAGTGATCAATAGCGCTTATGAAGATACCACCGATGTACTCGACCTGCTCGACAAGGCAGAAAAGAACCTGTTCGATATTGCCCAGAATAACCTCCGCCGCGACTCGCGCAAGATGGACGACATCCTGAACGAATCGCTGAAAGAGATCGAGGCCCTGAAAGATAAAAAAGACGGCCTCACCGGCGTGGCATCAGGCTTTACAGAGTTGGACAGGATGACCTCCGGCTGGCAAAAATCCGACCTGGTGATCATAGCGGCGCGCCCTGCAATGGGTAAAACGGCTTTCGTATTGAGTTGTGCACGTAATGCCGCGGTCGACTTTCATAAACCGGTTGTGGTGTTCTCGCTCGAAATGTCGTCCGTACAGTTGGTGAATCGTCTGATCTCCGGCGAAACCGAAGTGGAGCAGGAAAAGATACGTAAAGGCAACCTGGAAGAATGGGAGTGGCAGCAGATCCACTCCAAGATCGGTCGTCTGGAACAAGCGCCGTTGATCATTGACGACACCCCTGCCCTCAACATATTCGAGTTCCGCGCAAAATGCCGCCGCTTAAAATCGCAGTATGATATCCAGCTCATCATCATCGACTACTTGCAGCTGATGCATGGCAAGAGCGAAGGCAAAGGCGGCGGTAACCGTGAGCAGGAAATCGGTAGTATATCGCGTGCGTTGAAATCCGTTGCAAAGGAACTGAATGTACCGGTAATCGCGCTTTCGCAGTTAAGCCGTGCGGTAGAAACCCGTCCGGGCGCGTCAAAAAGGCCAATGCTATCAGACTTACGTGAGTCAGGCTCTATCGAGCAGGATGCCGACATGGTATTGTTCCTCTACAGACCTGAATATTACGGCATGACCGAAGACGAGGACGGTAGCCCAACGCAGGGTGTAGGTGAGGTAATCATCGCCAAGCACCGTAACGGTGAAACCGGCCGCGTAAGGCTCAAATTCGTAGGTAAATACGTTAAGTTTACCGATCTCGACCAGGGTATGGACAGCTTCCCGCCGCAAAACCCGTTTGCCAACATGAACCCGTCGCAGGATTTTGATAAACCAAGCAACTTTATTATCCGCCCGTCAAGAATGGATGATATGGACGATGAAGCGCCGTTTTAAGACATCCCCCTGCCCCCTAAAGGGGGAGTATATAAAGCAAAAGCCCTTACATTAAGAAAGGGCTTTTGTGTTTCAAGAGTCTTTGTATAAACCCTCCCCCTTCAGGGCCGGGGGCTTAAAATACCAGCCCCAACACAATCCCGATAATAATAATTATCGGGGTTTTTATTTTGGTGAATTTGAGTAGTAAAAAAGTGGCTATCATTAACAGGTAAGCCAGCCAGTTGAAGCCAAACGGTCGTGCAAGCAATATAAAGGCCGTTGCCATAAATCCCACCGCAACGGCAGTAATACCACTCAACGAATTTCTGATGAGGTTGATCTTCTTCAGGTCGTCCCAAAAAGGTACAATAAATAATACCAGTATCAATCCCGGCAGGTTAATACCTATAACAGCTTCCAGGCTGCCAATAACTTGCCCTGTAATACCATAACCCTTATTGCCTAACACCATGCCGCCCACAAACGAAGTAAAACAAAATGTAGGGCCGGGTAAGGCCTGTTGCAAGGCATATCCGGTCAAAAACTCCGAGCCGGTAAGGTAATGCTTTACTTCCACAAACTCGGTATACATTAGCGGCACCAATACCTGCCCGCCGCCAAATATCAATATGCCATTACGGTAAAAGTTCTCAAATAAGCGTATGGGCAAACTCACCACCGATGTTTGTTTGATCAAAGCACCCAACACCGCAAATAATAACAATATACCTACAAAATAGCCCACCTTGCGCGGATTAACGTTCGAGAATAACTTCACCCTTATCGCGTCCTCCTGCGGCTGCGTTTCCAGTGCCGATGAAACAATCCCGCCAAGCAATATCAGCAGCGGAAACGCATAAGGATTCTGCAAGATAAGCGTCACAATCAGCGACCCAATAGCCAATGCCGCGCTAATCTTAGTTTTAATAAACCTGTTGGCAAAGGTATACGTAGCATAAGCCACAATGCCTACTGCCATCGGTTGCACAAAACGCAGTATATCATTGAATTTGGTTTGTCCGGCAAACATTCGGTACCCTATCGCCGCCAGGCACATAACGGTGGCCGATGGCAATATCCATATTAAAAAAGCAATAATAGCCAGCTTTAACCCGCCAACCTTATAAGCAATGCCAACCAATGTTTGGGTTGATGAAGGCCCCGGCATCAGCTGCGCGAGCGCCATCAGCTCCATTAACTCATCTTCGGTAACGTAGTGCCGTTTCTCTACAAATTCGCGCAGCAGAATAGCCAGGTGGGCCTGCGGGCCGCCAAATGCGCTACACGTGTAAAAAAAGGTGTCGCGGATAAATAAGAGCTGACGTCTTTTCAATTGATCGTATATTCTTTTTTAGTTGAAGGCAAAACCTGGTGTGCTCAGATTCACTTTTTTGAGGGCATCTTAAAAACAATATCTTTAATCATCATCATCGTCGTCATACAAACCGGTTAATTCGTTATAAACCGATTGCAGTTCAGAAAATGCATGATTGTCGCGCTTTTCACGGGCCACTTTCATACCGGTTTCATAAGTTTTCACTGCCTCATCCTTACGGTTTAGCGTTTCGTAAAGTTTACCTAAATGATAGTAAGTTCCAACATAACCCGGGTGGTTGTTCACCAGGTCTTCATAGTATGCAAGGGCCTTGTCTGTTTCATTCAGCCGCAGGTATTCAGTAGCCAGGGCATATTTCAAAAATTCGTCGTTGGGTTCGTTCTTTAAAAACTCCAATAGCTTTTCCAATCTTCCTGATTGCATTTTTATTCTATCTTTTTTATCTAACTTTGTAAGCCTGTGTAAGCAATATCCGTTTTTTTAACGGAATTTGATACCCGGTTTAACGTCACCTCAAAAAAACCAATTATATTATGACGAAGATACTGGTATGTATTAGTAACGTTCCGGATACTACGACAAAAATAACTTTTACCGATAACAACACGCAATTTAACGCTAACGGCGTACAATTTATCCTCAATCCTTACGATGAGATAGCACTTTCGCGCGCTATTGAACTTACCGAGGGCAATGGTGGTACAGTTACCGTTATCAACGTGGGCGATGCCAGTACTGAGGCCACTATTCGTAAAGCGTTAGCTATTGGTGCTACTGATGCCGTTCGCATCAACGCAAAACCCCATGACGCATGGTTTGTTGCCGCTCAAATTGCGGAATACGTAAAGAATAATCCGTTCGACCTGATCCTTACCGGACAGGAGTCGATAGATTATAATGGTGCAAAAGTCGCCGGAATGCTCGGCGAGTTGTTGGATATCCCGTCGGTATCCATCATCAAAAAACTGACGGTTGAAGGTAACAATGTAACAGTTGAACGCGAAATTGAAGGCGGCAAGGAGGTATTAACTATCCCGCTGCCTATTGTAGCAGGCACAGCAGAAGGTGTAGCGGAACCAAAGATTCCAAATATGCGCGGCATTATGTCGGCGCGCACTAAACCCCTCCAGGTGATAGCGCCGGTTGAGGTGAAGAACCTTTCGGAAGTAACCGGTTACGAAACACCTGCGCCACGCAGCCA
>JBQCIS010000209.1:0-13340 GCA_051953515.1 Mucilaginibacter sp. | reverse complement strand
CGCAAATACGCATACGCATCGATACGGATTTTGTTCGTTCAATCCTGTTCGTCAATCACAATCAGTTAGCCTCAAATGTGCTTTTTCAAAATCAGGTGAAGGGCTTTTATATGACGATGGATCAGAACCAGCAAGGTGCGGGCGGTATAATGATGATGCAGGCTCCTGCCGATTCGGCACTTGAGGTGCATATCAGAACCATAAATGGCAATACTATTGATACCACAGTTGTTTATCTTAATGTATCGCAGCATGCAGCTCAAATATCGCATGTATATTCGGCAGCAGTAAACAAGGTAAAAAACGATACCACTAATCATTCAGATAGTCTGGTTTATTTGCAGGGGCTATCAAGCCTGCGTGCCAAAATCAAGTTTCCATATATCAAGAACCTGTTCAAATCGTTAGGTAATAATGTTGTGATCAATCGGGCTGAGCTTGTGTTGACGATAGCTCCCGGATCTGATATACCCGCTTATCTTGTACCGCAGACTTATCTGAGCCTTTACCGGTATGATATTGCGCACCAGCGTGTAAGCGTAGAAGACGCTTCTACGGCTGATCCGCGGCACTATGATAATGCCACATTTGGTGGTGTTTACAACGGGACAACGCAGCAGTATCACTTTTTGATAACATCATATATCCAGGACTTGGTTAATGGCAATACCGTTGATTACGGCACATTTATAGGGCCTATTGATGGTACAAATTTTACGAGTGTTGATATTGCCGCAACACCCACGGCTACGGGCCGAGCGGTTGTTATTGGCAATGCCAAATCATCTCCGTACCGGATAAAGCTGAACGTGATCTACACGAAGACTAAATAAGCATTGAAGCTTAAACAATAAATTTGTCCCCTGTTAGTTATTACGAATAAATAACAGGGGATTTTTGTTTTTCTGGTGTGGCTGATTACATTTGCCCTATAAAGACAATACAAACTACTTATGTGCGGAATTATAGGTTATATTGGCTACCGTGATGCTTGTCCTATCATCATCAAAGGCCTTCATCGTTTGGAATACAGAGGTTATGACAGCGCCGGCATTGCCCTGCTTGATGACAGTTTGCGGGTTTATAAGAAAGCTGGAAAGGTAAGCGACCTGGAAAACTTTATTAAAGATGCAGACGTCGATGGCACAATAGGCATGGGACACACCCGCTGGGCGACCCACGGCGCTCCAAGCGATCGCAACTCGCACCCGCACGCTTCCGGCGATCGTAAGCTTACCATTATTCATAATGGTATTATTGAAAACTATGCCGCTATTAAGGAAACACTTATCTCCAGGGGCCATGTTTTTAAAAGCGATACTGATACCGAGGTATTGATACACCTGATAGAAGATATTAAGCATGTAACCGGCCTCGATCTGCAGGAATCTGTTCGTATAGCACTGAACAGGGTGGTTGGCGCTTACGCAATAGTGATTATGAGCGAAGAAGAGCCTAACCTGCTTATTGCAGCCCGTAAAGGCAGCCCAATGGTGATAGGTGTTGGCCAGGGTGAATACTTTATAGCTTCTGACGCTACACCAATAGTGGAGTATACCAAGAATGTGATCTACCTGAATGATAACGAGATTGCATACATACACCGCGAAGACCTGCTGATCAAGCACATTGATAATACCATACAAACTCCATACGTACAGGAACTCGACCTGAAACTGGAGATGCTTGAAAAAGGCGGCTACGACCACTTTATGCTCAAGGAGATATACGAACAGCCGCGCTCCATACGGGATTGTATGCGCGGCAGGATATATCCGCAGGAAGGTAAAGTACAGCTGGGCGGCATTAAGGAGTATACCGAAAAGCTTAAGAATGTCGATCGTATCATCATAGTGGCCTGCGGTACTTCATGGCATGCAGGTTTGGTTGGCGAATACCTGATAGAAGAATTTGCCCGTGTGCCGGTTGAAGTGGAATACGCTTCAGAGTTCAGGTACCGTAATCCTATCATCACCGAAAAAGATCTTGTAATTGCCATCTCCCAATCCGGCGAAACCGCTGATACCATGGCCGCCATTGAACTGGCCAAAGAAAAAGGCGCTACCATATTTGGTATATGTAACGTAGTTGGGGCATCTATACCGCGTATTACACATGCAGGTGTGTACACGCACGCCGGCCCTGAAATTGGCGTGGCATCAACCAAGGCGTTTACTGCGCAGGTAACGGTGTTAACGCTTATTGCTTTCTACATTGCACAGCAACGTGGCACTATTACACAGAGCAAGCTGGTAGAGCATCTTACCGAACTGAATGAAATACCTGAGCTGGTTGAAAAGACATTAAAGGTAAATGAACGCGTAAAAGAAATAGCCGAACGCTTTAAGGATTCGCCGAACTGTATTTTCCTGGGTCGTGGTAGCGCATTCCCGGTGGCACTGGAAGGTGCCCTGAAGCTGAAGGAGATCTCCTACATCCACGCGGAAGGCTACCCAGCCGCCGAAATGAAACACGGGCCTATTGCTTTAATTGATGATGCTATGCCGGTAGTGTTTATCGCTACCAAAAATGCTTCGTATGAAAAGGTAGTAAGCAATATACAGGAAGTAAAAGCACGTAAGGGCCACGTGATTGCTATAGTTTCCGAAGGTGACGTAGACGTAAAGGAAATGGCCGAATATGTGATAGAAATACCACAAACCAGCGATACCTTTGTGCCGCTGCTGGCAACCATCCCATTGCAGCTGCTGGCTTACCATATTGCGGTAATGCGCGAATGTAACGTCGATCAGCCGCGTAACCTGGCTAAGTCGGTTACGGTAGAGTAACGGTTAGAGATTATAAAAAAATAGGAAGTCCGGCATATTTTGCCGGACTTTTTTTATGCAATTTCAATTAATCGTCAATCTCTATTAATTTACTACATTTGAATAGATATTACCTATATTTAAATATTGCCGGCCTCTAATTCCTAACCTCCATGACACTCGTACAGCTTGAATATATAGTAGCGGTTGATACTTACCGGAGTTTTGTAATAGCCGCGGAGAAAAGTTTTGTAACTCAGCCTACCCTTAGTATGCAGGTGCAAAAACTGGAAGATACACTTGGCGTAAAAATATTCGACCGCAGTAAGCAACCGGTTTCGCCCACCGAGATCGGTATTGAGATTATAGCGCAGGCGCGCATCCTACTGGCCGAAAGCGAAAAAATAAAGGAGATCGTCACCGACAGGCAGAAAGAGCTTTCCGGCGAGTTAAAAGTGGCCATTATCCCCACTATATCGCCATATATATTGCCTAAGCTGATTCATAAGTTCATTGAGAAATATCCGCAGGTGAAATTGATCGTGTGGGAGCAAACTACCGAACAGATCATACAGCAATTAAAGCTGGGTATGATAGATTGCGGAATACTTTCTACCCCGCTGCATGAAAGCAACCTGAAGGAGATTCCGGTTTTTTACGAGAATTTTGTAGCCTATGTATCTAAAAACAGCAAGCTTTCCAAAAGGAAAAGTATAGTGCCCGAAGATATCGATATGGAGGAGATATGGGTACTGAACGAGGGCCATTGCATGCGCGAGCAGGTGCTGAACATTTGCCAGCGCCGTAAATCAACCAAAGGGTTCCAGCATTTTGAGTATAACACCGGTAGCGTGGAAACCCTGAAGCGCATGGTCGACGAAAACAATGGCGCTACTATTCTTCCCGAACTCGCCCTTGCCGAATTAAGCGACAAGCAATTGGACAAGGTACGTTACTTTAAAGAACCCGAACCCGCCCGCGAGGTAAGTATTGTTGTGCAAAATAATTACCTGAAACGCCGCATGATAGAGGCGCTGAAAAATGAAATACTGGAACTGGTGCCTAAACGGATGAAAAGTAAAAAGAAGAAAGAGGTGATTGATATTTAGTTAACTGAATCCCAAATATTTCATTGCGAGCGGATTGTGCATAGGCTTTGGCAGCGAAGCAACCTCGTTGCTGCCAATTGAACGCGAGGAGGTTGCTTCGTCGCCCTAACACGAAAACCCATGCTTCTCACAGCAATGACAATCTTTAACAAGAGGCAAAAAAACAAAACCAGTTATACAGCAAAGCCATATAACCGGTTCGTTATTATTAAAAGTAAAAGCTCGTTTTCTATTTAAACTTCGCGGCCTTTGGTAAGTACCTTTACGTAGAAAGCCGCTGTGAGCAGGCCGAGTAAGCCACCAACAAGCGCCCAGATCATGCCTACCTGCAAAACTGCACCCGTAAACAGGCCTGAAACCAAACCTACCAGGTAGTAAACAAAATCATAGTTCTTTTCTTCTTCTTTTTGATGATGGTGTGCCATAGTGCTGTAATTATGTGCTGCAAATTTATATTATAAATACATTGCTGCCTAATCCAATTATTTATTTTTTTGGATCGCTCAATAAATTCACAAACAGGCGGTATGCACCCGGTACACCTGCAGGCAATTCCCTGAAGAAATCAAGCGAAGTATACACAAATCTGCCGCTGCCGTAACGCGCTACAATGAGCGAACCTTTGTTGGGTGCTTCGCCCGGGTCGTTCATTTCAAACGGAGTGGCATATTTCGGGTCAATATCGCTTACGAAATAGAGGCCGCGTTCCTGTATCCAATTATCAAAATCGCTGTCATTTATCTTATTGGGATAGTTAAGCACCGGGTTCTGCGGATCAAGGACGGTAACTTTTGCCGTCTCATCAGTCACACGCTGGTTTACCGGGCGGAATGGGTATGGACCGATATTCCGTGTTACCAAACCATTGTTATTATTGTACTGCACCACGAGGTTACCACCATTCTTTACATATTCCAGCAGTTTAGGCTGCTCATAGGCAAGGCGCTCATTTACATTATAAGCACGTACCCCGGTAATGATGGCATCATAAACCGACAGATCGCCGTTCATGATCTCATTTTCGGTGAGTATATGTACATCATAACCAACCTGGCGCAGTGCTTCGGGCACCATATCGCCGGCACCGGCTATGTAGCCTATCTTTTTACCTGCGGTTTTAAGGTCGAGGTTGATGAGGTGCGCTTCTGCAGGCGGGAAATAAGTAATGGTTGGGATGTGGTTGTACGCTATTGTTCTTAAACCTAACGAAAAGGTTTTACCATTGGCCGTTACTTCAGCTTTAAATACGCTCGTGCGCGGCTTGTTGTCGGTTGGCTCAACGGTGAAGTTCACCAACCATTCATCGCCCTTGTTTTTGCTGCTGAAATCAATCTTTTCCGGACTAACTTTCCAGCCCTCAATAGGTTTTATGCTGATGCTGCCGCTGGCATTGGTGAAGCTTTTCAGTTTTACCTGTACCGTTTGCGGCTGTCTGGATTTGAAGATATAGTTTTTGTCAGTAATATTGGCCGTTACAGGTGGGGCGACAACTAATGGCTCGTACAGTTCGCCACGGGCGGGGTCTGTGTGTTTATATTCGATCGGCCGTTCAAAATCGATGTTTTTACCTTCTATATTAAAAGAAAAAACTATGGCAGGGTATGGTGGATTTATTGGGTAACCCACCAATCCTTGAAAGGGAATATTATACATCCCTATGCCATGCGGAGATTGTAACCAGTAAGGCTGGGTAATCCCTTCGGTTTCGGAACTAATTTCTGTTTTGAAAGACTGCACCTTATTCGTTTCAAGAAAAGAATTTGCTTCCGCTGGGGGTATGATTTTAACGGTATTTGCAAAATCTAAAGTTTTTGCTATTCCAATAGTTAAGCTTATTTTTTCACCAGATCGTTTCAGAACTTCTGAAGTTACAGCAATTGAATCTCCCAAACCATAAACGGGTTTTTCTGCATAGCTCTCAAACCACAATCCAGCACAAGCTGCTATCAGATCATCCAACTGTTTGGTTTTTTGCCCGCACCAATAATTATCTTTAATCTTTTCTACTTTATCCAATACCTTCACCAATGCAGGCACCGAAGCCTCCGGATGATCCATATCAAATTTCTTCTGTATTTCCGAAATCTCATCACCAATTTCCGGCGCACCTACTCTGGCCCAGGTAGTATTTACGCCATCCATCAGATCAGTCTTGGGTGCATCACCTAAAATGGTTTTAAAGTATTCAAATGCCTGCCCCCGTTGTTTGGCAGAGCCAAAGCCCTGCGTTTTGTGATTGGAACGGCTTTCGGCAGCAATTTCACCATAGCCTTTGCCGAGGATGGGGTTATATACGCCTACATCTATCTTAAACTGGTCGGGCGCTGTAGTATTTATAGTACCAAAACTGAATGTATTCCAGAGCAATCGTTTCGCCTGCCATACCTGTACGTATTTTAATTGTTCGGGAAAACGGTTCGGATCTGCCGCGGCCGTAAATGCCTCCTGCGCCAGTATGGCCGATGACGTATGGTGCCCATGGCCGCCTTCGCCGGTGGTCGGGAAGCGACAAATGATTACATCCGGACGGAATTTGCGGATCACCCACACCACATCGCTCAATACCTTCTCCTTATCCCATATCTTTAACGTTTCGCCCGGGCCTTTGCTAAAGCCAAAGTCGTTTGCGCGGGTAAAAAACTGTTCAGCGCCATCCACGCGGCGCGCAGCTAATAATTCCTGTGTGCGTATCAAGCCCAATTCTGATCCTTGCTCATCGCCGATCAGGTTCTGGCCACCATCGCCGCGGGTAAGGGAAAGATAGCCCGTGCGGTAATGCTTTTCCTGCGCCAGGTAAGCCAGCAGACGGGTATTCTCATCATCAGGATGGGCGGCAACATATAATACGCTGCCCAGCACGTCCAGTTTTTTAAAGCTTTGTTCAATGGTGATGAGATCAGTTGGCGGATTGGTTTGTCCAAATACAGAGATAGTGATCGTTATGAGTAAGGCAAACAGGATGATACGTTTCATAAGTTCAAATATACCGAAAGATAAAAAGGCATATTTATTGCTTGTGTAACAAATACGTAAAATGGCTATCCTGTGATAAAATTAATCAATCGATTAATTTTATAATCCTGATTATCAAACATTTATTTAACTTAACAATAAGATGACATTATTTTAATCAATCGTTTGATTAACTTTGTGCTGTTAAAAGAGATGGACAAAGATAAAATAGATAAGAAAGACCATATCCTCGACGTTGCTGAACGCGTGTTTTCAGAGCTCGGATATGACGGCGCCTCCACCCGAACAATTTCGGGCGAAGCAGGCGTAAATATGGCTATGCTAAACTATTATTTCGGTTCAAAGGAAGGTTTGTTCCTGGCAGTGTTCAACCGTAAGATCAGTTCCTTTAAAGAGATCCTGCAAGGTTTGGGTAGCGACGAGAACCTGACCACCTGGCAAAAGATAGAGAAATATATCGACTTGTATGCTGAGAGGGTGGTAAATAACAATTGTTTCCAGAAAATGCTCTACCAGGAATTATCAAAAATAAAACGAGGTGAGCTGACCGATAAGCTGGCGGGTATAATGATGACAAATGTTATCGAGCTGAAAAAGATACTGGCCGAAGGCGTTGAAAACGGCACTTTCAGGAAGGATATCGACCCGGAAATGGTAATTTCTACAGTATATGGCACCAAAAATTTCATTATCAATACACCATATATGACATCTACCATGCTCGGCTATGATATACTGGATGAAAAAAACCTGGAGGAAAAGTTTAAACCCCGCATCAAATCATACCTTAAAACATTACTAAAAGCTTATTTATTAAATGAAAATGAACACACAAATTAATATATCTCACAAACAGTTATTTAAAATGTCGGTGGTGGCATTGTTAATTGCGATGCTGCTGATTGCCATCAGCAGTAAAAGCCAGGCACAAGACCGCACGCTTACTTTGCAGGAAGCGGTGAAACTGGGGCTTGAAAACAGCAAATCGCTCAAATATTCGCAGGCTAAGATTGAAGAAGCCGTTTCGCAATATAACCAGGCAAAAGACAAGGCGTTGCCTACCGGCTCAGGAAGCTTTACTTACGACCGTGCCGAAATCCCCGCTAACGTGCTGGCATTGGGAAAATCCAAAATCGCATTGCCTACCGGTGCAAACGCATGGCTGGGCATACTTTCGGTTAACGAAACCATTTTTGGCGGCAACAAACTAAAATACGCGCGCCAGAGCACTGACCTGCTTACACAGGTATCGCGCCTGGATGCAGATAAGGATAAAGACCAGATTGCTTTTGATGTGATCAGCGCTTATTATAACCTGTATAAAGTACTGCAAAGCATAAAGGTTGTAAACCAGAATATCAATACAGTTGACGCCCAGATACACCAGGCGCAACGTTTCTTTGACCAGGGCTTGGTTACCAAGAATGATGTATTGCGTTTTCAGCTGCAAAAATCAAATATCCAGCTGAATGGTATCGACCTGGAAAGCAACCGTAAGATCATTAACTATAACCTTGATATATTGCTGGGCCTGCCTGAAACCACTACCATACATATTGATACCCTGATGGATGCAGGTAAATCTGTGGGTACGTTGCAAAACTACCTGGATAGCGCAATGGTAAACCGCCAGGAACTGAAACAGCTTGATATCCGTCATCACGTGGCCGAGATCAACGTAAAAGACACCAAATCTAACCTGCTGCCAACCTTGGGAGCATCGGTAGGTGCATATTATGTTGACATTGCAGCCAACCCGTTCCCAACCACCGGAAATTATATTACGCCGGTAACCGCAGGTTTAACCCTGTCATGGAACTTCGGCGCATTGTGGACAAATAAAAACAAATTATCGCAGGCCAGGATACAGCAGGAAGAGGTTGAAATAAACCGCGGCATTACGCTGGATAACGTAAAGCAGGAAGTTAACCAGGATTACCAGAACTACATTACTGCGCTGAACAAGATAGATCTGCTGCAAACATCAATTGCACAGGCAGGTGAAAACAACAAGATACTGGAATCTAAATACCAGAGCAATATTGCTTCGGCTACCGATCGTGCCGACGCCGAAACGCTGCTATACCAGGCGCAGATAAACCTTGAACTGGCTAAGGCTGATGCAGGTTTGGCATATTATACGCTGATGAAATCAACCGGTACATTAAATAAATAACATCAATCTACTCACTCATTCAATAATTCAATAATTAACATACAATGGCACAGACACACACACACGAAGAAGAACCCAAAAAGAAACCTAACAGAGTGTTGCCTATTATATTAGGGATAGTACTTTTGGCGGGCGTTATTTTCGGTATAAAAGAATATATTTATTATAGCAAACACGTTGATACAGACGATGCACAGATAGACGGCGACATCAGCCCGGTAGTGGCACGTGTAGGCGGTTATGTCGACAGCATTTATTTCCAGGAAAACGAGCATGTTAATGCAGGACAGTTACTGGTAAAAATTGACGACCGCGACTATAAAGTAAAATTAGAGCAAGCCTTAGACGCACAGAAGAGCGCCAGTGCCGGTGTAAATGTAGGCCAGTCGCAGGTTTATACCTATGCTGCAAACTCAGCAGTAGCTTATGCAGGTGTTGTATCGGCAAAAGCAAGGCTTGATCAGACACAGAAGGATTATGATCGTTACGCCAATCTGGTAAAAGACGGTTCTATCACCCAGCAACAGTTCGATCAGCAAAAGGCTAACCTCGAGGTTGCACAAGCAAACTATAAGGCTGCAAACGATCAGTACAGAGCTTCGCAGGAGCAGGTAGGTGCTACCAAAAACCAGTTAAAGCAAACCAACACAGGTGTGGTACAACGCCAGGCTGAAGTTGACTTTGCAAAACTGCAGTTATCCTACACCAGTATCACAGCTCCTGCAAGCGGTATGGTATCTAAAAAGAACATTCAGCTTGGTCAGCTGGTACAGGCAGGCCAAACCTTGTTCTCGGTAGTAAATGACAACAGCATTTATGTTACTGCAAACTTTAAAGAGACCCAGCTTGATAAAGTAAAAGCAGGCCAGAAAGTGGAGATTGAAGTTGATGCTTACCCCGAACTGAAATTAGAGGGCGAAGTATATAACTTTTCACCTGCTACAGGTGCTAAATTCTCGCTGCTGCCACCAGACAACGCTACGGGTAACTATGTAAAAGTAGTTCAACGGGTGCCGGTTAAAATCCTGATTCATGCTAATAAGGACGTATTGGCTAAACTGCGCCCGGGCATGAGCGTTAACGTATCTGTTATTATAAAAGACTAATTAGAAGCCCTTGTCCCTTCTTCAATCCTCCTCCAAAGGAGTCCTTACGGACCTGGTGGGGAGGACTTTAAAAAAACGAACTTTTCAAAAGTTTCCCCTACCGGGGAGAGTTAGAAGGGGCTGGGCGCTGTTAACCATTAAATAATTAAACAATGGCTGAACACGGTTTTAGAAAGTGGATCATTACGATAACGGTGATCATGGCTTCACTTCTGGAGCTTATCGATACCACTATCGTAAGCGTATCCCTGCCGGATATACAAGGTAACCTTGGTGCAACTCTTGAAGACGTTGCTTGGGTAGTTACCGGTTATGCGGTAGCGAACGTAATTATACTGCCCATGTCGGGCTGGTTGGGCAGCTTTTTTGGAAGAAGGAACTACTACGTAGGTTCAATTGTTATATTCACCATAGCCTCATTCCTTTGTGGTAATGCGCATAGTCTCAATGAACTCGTACTCTTCAGGATCATACAAGGTTTTGCCGGCGGTGGCTTAATATCTACCTCGCAGGCCATCCTGATGGAAACCTGGCCACGCGAACAGATAGGGACAGCCATGGCGTTATTCGGCTTAGGTGCGGTAGTTGGCCCTACAGTGGGCCCTACCATAGGCGGATATATCACCGACCATTTTTCATGGCCATGGATATTTTATGTAAATATCCCGGTTGGCGCATTAGCTGCTTTTCTTACCATTACTTATGTACATCCCACGCCAAGAGAAGGCCGTGGCAAACCCATCGACTGGTGGGGCATATTGCTGCTGGCCGTGGCAGTGGGCAGCTTACAAACCATATTGGAAAAAGGCGAATCGGAAGACTGGTTTTCAAAAACATACATATTAGTACTGACTATAGCTGCTGTACTTGGTTTTCTGCTGTTTATATGGCGAGAATTAAGTACAGACCACCCGATAGTAAACTTTTCCATCATGCGGCACCGAAGTTTCTCGGTGGGGATGTTTACCTCCTTTGTACTGGGCTTTGGCCTGTATGGGTCGGTATTCGTTTTCCCGGTATTCTGCCAGAGCCTGCTTGGGTTCACCTCCGAGCAAACGGGCCTCATTTTATTCCCGGGCGGTTTGTGTACCATATTGATGATGCCATTAGTGGGTAAAATGCTCAATAAGGGTTTACCGGCACAATTTATGGCTACCGTTGGTATGTTCATGTTCTTTGTGTTTACCACCATGCTCAGTAAATCCACACTAAGCTCCGGCACCGGCGACTTTTTCTGGCCGTTGGTTATAAGAGGTGTTGGAATGGCCTTATTGTTTGTGCCGATTACCACGCTGGCAGTTGCCGACCTTAAAGGCCCCGAAATTGGCCAGGGCACAGGCTTGAACAACATGATGCGCCAATTGGGTGGCGCGTTTGGTATAGCTACACTTACTACCATCATCCACATACGCCAGGGTGTACACCGTAACAACCTGCTTACTAATATCAACCCATATAATAACGCGTTTACCAGCCGTTTTAATGGTTTGATACAGAATTTCCAGGCTCACGGTAAATCATTAAGCGATGCCACGCACATGGCTTACGCGGCAATAGAAGGTTCGGTAATTAAACAAACCTTACTGCTAACCTATTCTGATGCTTATTGGATATCGGGTTTGATAATGCTTTTCTCGATACCATTATTATATCTGCAACCATTTAAAAAGCTAAAAGCGGCTACCGATGCACACTAAGGTAGATATATACTAAAAACAAAGCCGTCCTGTTTTAATAGGACGGCTTCGTTTTTTTTAGAAAAATTAACAATTAAAATGTAATAACTTCCCCCACACAAAACATCTGTATAATCCGATAAAGAATAGGGTAGCGGGGTTTGTTTAATCTTGCTATAAAATTAGTGCTTTTACTCCCAAAAAAGCAAATTTTGTTAGCTTGCAAAGCGTTATTTATGAAAAAAAGATGAATTTTTTTTAAACATCATCATTTTTACAAACAACTTTTCAGAATATCAACTTCCCGGCAGATGTAACCAGCGACGCGATACGCACGGCATCAAATATACGCTCGTCGGTAGTGCCCATTTTTATCAGGGAATCTTCGTGTGCGTTTACGCACATTTCGCAGCCATTAACAGCAGAAACCGCCAGGCTCATCAGCTCAAAGAACTCCTTACCGGTAACAGGCTTCATCATTATCTGCATCCTGATACGCGCCGGGATCTGGCTGTACTTCTCTTTTTGCGTAAAATGCCTGAAACGGTAAAATACGTTGTTCGATGCCAGCAGCGATGCACAAGCAGCAGGTTCGGCTATTTCTTCGGCAGTAGCGCCCTGTGCTTCGGCAACCCTGGTGTAATATTGGATTAGCGGATTGTTATTATTGTTAACAGCGATGCTGAGGGCCAGTAAAGCGCATTCCTTAGCGCTTAAATACTCTGATGTGAGTATACTGGTAAAGTTTAGCTTAAAATCGCGCAGGTAGCGCGATTCGCCTTTCTCGAGCAGGGAAAGGCCTTCGGTACGATAGCTCTCTTCAAGACCGATGCTTGCTAATAACTCGTTAATAGTTTCGGTAACTTCGCTCATTTGTTTTTAAATAAAGATGAATGGAAATCTGATATTAAACCACAGAGGGCACAGAGATTTACACAGAGAGCACGGAGTTTAGGTTGCAATGCAGCAACAAATTATATTTATTTTTCTCTGTGTTCCCTGTGCGTGTTTTCTCAGTGCCCTCTGCGGTTAAAAATTAAGAAGCAGAATTACACGCTAAGTGTTTCCTGGCCTTTTTCCCAGTTGCATGGGCAAAGTTCGTCGGTTTGTAAGCCGTCAAGTACGCGCAACACTTCTTTTACGTTACGGCCAACGCTCAGGTCGTTTACTGATACCCAGCGAACGATACCCTGCGGATCGATGATGAAGGTAGCGCGGTAAGCGATCTTTTCGGTAGGCTCAAGGATACCCAGCTCTTCAGCCAGTGATTTTGAAGTATCAGCCAGCATCGGGAATTTCAGGTCGCGCAGGTCGTCGTGGTTGTTTCTCCATGCCAGGTGTACGAACTCAGAGTCGGTAGAAGCGCCGATCAAACGAGCGTCGCGGTCGCGGAACTCGCCATAGTTTTTGTTGAACTCGGCAATTTCAGTAGGGCAAACAAAAGTAAAGTCTTTTGGCCACCAGAACATTACTGTCCAAACGTTATCTTCATTAGCTAAATAATCAGAAGTAAGTGTTTCAAACTCTTTTCC
>JBQCIS010000208.1:0-24098 GCA_051953515.1 Mucilaginibacter sp. | reverse complement strand
CCCGGTTTATGCCGAAATGGGCAGCGTGAACCCGGTATTTATTCTTCCGGGCATATTAAAAGAACAAGGTACTACGCTGGCAAAATCGCTGGCGGCATCTAATATGCTGGGTGTGGGGCAATTTTGCACCAACCCGGGCGTAGTGGTTTTGCCGGGAGAAGAAGCAACACCATCGTTTATCAATGATTATAAATCGGCTATAGAAACTGCACCGGGTGGGTTAATGCTGACGGAAAATATCCATCGCTCATTTAATGAGGGCGCTAAGGAATTATCTGAACAAAAGGACGTGGCACTATTGGCCAAAAGCGGTCAGCCCGACGAAAAACTGGCTACACCACAGGCTTATACGGCTTCGGCACAGGCTTTTTTAAACCAGCCACAATTGAGCGAGGAAGTTTTCGGCCCGAGTTCTATCCACATCACCACCCAAAACAAAAACGAGATACTGGAAATAGCACGCAGCCTAAAAGGCCAGTTAACCGCCACCATCTGGGGCAACGAAGCCGACCTGAAAGAATACAGCGAGCTAAAGGATATACTGCAAGATAAAGCAGGCCGTTTAATACTGAACGCCATGCCAACCGGTGTGGAGGTAAACTATTCAATGGTGCATGGCGGCCCGTTCCCGTCAACTACCAACAGCGCCACTACTTCGGTAGGCAGTACCGCTATCTACAGGTTTACACGGCCGGTTTGTTTCCAGGGGTTTCCGCAGGACGAGCTGCCGGAAGCGTTACAAAACAGCAATCCACTGGGTATAATAAGACAAGTAAATGGTGAATTCACAAAGACAAGCATAGCATAAAAATGAACAGAACATTAAAGATACACAAGGCCGACAACATAGAGGTAGCACTGGTTGATCTGCCGGTAGGCACACAGGTGGGCGCCGATGGCGAACAATATTTACTGGTGACCGATGTGCCCGCAAAACACAAATTTGCAACACGCGATTTTGAACCTGGCGATGAGATCATCATGTACGGCGTACTGGTGGGCAAGGCAATGGAAAAGATACGCAAAGGCGAACTGATCTCTACCAAAAACATTAAGCACGCATCAAGCAGCTACGAACTGCACAACAGGCATACCGACTGGCACAAGCCCGACGTTTCGCGCTGGCAGGATAAAACATTCATGGGCTATAAACGCGCCGACGGTTCGGTTGGCACACGTAATTTCTGGCTGATCATTCCGCTGGTTTTCTGCGAGAACCAAAACGTAAAAACCATACAGGAAGCCTTTGAAAAAGAGCTCGGCTACAACTACAAAGCCGATGATATAGTTGACCTGCAGGTTAAAAACCTGGTAAAACTATACCGCGAAGGAAAAACAAAAGACGAACTTTCAAACACAGATATAGAAACTATCCCGGTAGCGCAGCAAAGCAGCCAGCGGTTGTTCCCTAATATCGACGGTGTTAAGTTCCTGAACCATACGCTTGGTTGCGGCGGTACTAAGGATGATGCAGCGGCCCTGTGCGGTTTACTGGCGGGTTATATTACCCATGCGAACGTAGCAGGCGCAACCGTACTTAGCTTAGGTTGCCAAAACGCACAGGTAGCTATCTTAAAGGATGCCATTAATGCCCGCGATCCGCATTTCAGCAAGCCATTGATTATACTGGAGCAGCAGGAGATTGGCAGTGAGGCCGTATTATTAAAACGCGCTGTAAAAGAAACTTTCCTGGGCTTAATGGATGCGAACAAACAAACACGCGAGCCTGCTCTGCTAAACAAACTTTGTATTGGTTTGGAATGCGGTGGTTCTGATGGTTTCTCAGGTATTTCGGCCAACCCTGCCTTGGGTGTGGTATCAGATATACTGGTGGCTATGGGCGGCAGCGTGATCTTGTCTGAGTTTCCGGAACTATGCGGCGTAGAGCAGCAATTGAGCGACAGATGTGTTACCGACGATGTTGCCAAACGCTTTATGGGGCTTATGACCACCTACCAGGCACGCGCCGTAGCGGTTGGTTCGGGCTTTTATGCTAACCCGTCGCCCGGCAATGTGAAGGACGGGTTGATCACCGATGCCATAAAATCGGCAGGGGCCGCGCGCAAGGGTGGGTCGTCGCCGGTAGCAGATGTACTCGATTATCCGGAGAAAGTTACCAAACCCGGTCTTAACCTGCTTTGTACACCAGGCAGCGACGTAGAATCAACCACGGCAGAGGTTGGTGCAGGTGCAAACATCGTAGTTTTCACTACGGGATTGGGTACACCAACAGGCAACCCGGTAACGCCGGTATTAAAGGTTTCTACCAATACCAAACTGTTCAACAAAATGCATGACATCATCGACATCAACGCCGGTACTATTATTGACGGTGAAGAAACCCTGCCACAAATGGCAGACAGGATGCTTGATTACATTATTGAAACAGCAAGCGGTAACATACAGGCAAAAGCAGATACTTCAGATCACAACGATTTTATCCCTTGGAAAAGAGGTATTTCACTCTAAAACAGCATGAAATTATATAATACCACAGCCGGCGTGATCATAGAACACAACGGCGGCTATTTTAAGGCGGATAAAAACTGGGATGAACTGGTTAACCGCGATAACCTGGCAGGCTATCT
The DNA here is from genome assembly GCA_051953515.1 of Mucilaginibacter sp. GTDB lineage: Bacteria > Bacteroidota > Bacteroidia > Sphingobacteriales > Sphingobacteriaceae > Mucilaginibacter. The sequence goes on along the minus strand of JBQCIS010000208.1, from coordinate 21,510 downwards.
GCTTGAGAGCCTGAAAGGCCTGCCCGCGGCAGATGCCAACTGGGCAGACAATGCAGCATTACTGGCGCCAATAGAAAGCCAGGAAGTGTGGGCAGCAGGCGTAACATGGCTGCGCAGCCGCGATGCGCGTATGGAAGAATCAGAAACTGCCGCCAGTCTGTATGACCTGGTGTACAATGCCGATCGCCCGGAGCTATTTTTTAAGGCTACCAAACAACGTGTATCCGGTCATGAGGGCGAGCTGTATATCCGTAAAGATTCAACCTGGAATGTGCCGGAACCTGAACTGACGCTGTTTGTAAGTTCGTCCGGACAGATACAGGGCTATACCATCGGCAACGACATGAGTTCGCGCAGCATTGAGGGCGAAAACGCGCTCTATCTGCCGCAGGCGAAGGTTTGGGAAAAATGCGCCGGATTAGGGCCATGCCTGTACGTAACTTCGGCTATTAGCGGTGATACAGCTATTAATATGGTTATTAAACGCGATAACCAGGTAATTTACAACGAATCAGTAACCGTAGCGCGTATGAAGCGCTCGTTTACCGACCTGGTTGGCTACCTGTTTCGCGAATGCGAGTTTCCGAAAGGCTGTTTCCTGATGACGGGCACCTGCCTGGTGCCGGAAAATGATTTCACACTGGCCGAAGGCGACGTAGTAGAGATCAGTATTGATGGCGTGGGTACATTGGTTAATACCATCGGTTTTAATCCTAAACATAAATAGGTTTAGTAAAAAAGCACTACTAAAGCAAAGCCCATCATACTATATGATGGGCTTTTTATTTTTATAAAAGGGTCATTATCTTACATGTGTAATTATCTACATACAATTTTGCCACAAATATTTTACAGCCATTAGCTAAAACCTTTATTTTAGCAGTACGAACAGCTGGCAGGCTATCTAAGTGAAAAACATTAATGCGGGATATTTACAGGAAATTATTCTTTGACTTTGGGATATTGGGTCTCGTTATATGCTTGTGTGCGTGCCTGCTGGGCACAACTGCACAGGCGCAGGGCCTCATGTTCAATTCCAACGAAACCCTGATCAATAAACGTACTTCATACAACGTTTTTAACTACACTACACCTACGTTTGATGACCGTTTGTCCATCAGCTTTGACCTTTCGCTATGGGGAAACCAAAACCTGGGCTATATTTTCAATCTAACAGGTAAGCATGATTCTTATAGTCTTAGCTACCTCTATAACAACGATGCAGCGGTACTGAATTTTAATATCGACCGCAAAAGCAACAAACTAAAAATTCCGCTTACTGCGTCGCAATTAGGTAAACGCAAATGGATAAAAATTAAGGTTGACCTTGACCTGGTAGCCAATACAGCTACTGTTTGGGTGGATGGCAAGCTCTATAAAGCTGAAAATATTGATTTCGAAGACGCTATAACGCCTAAGCTGATCTTCGGGCTTAACCCTTACTACACCGAGGTGCCGGACATGGCGATTAAAGAGCTGATGGTGGGCGACGGCTCAAAAAGTTATTTCTTCCCATTGAATGAATGGTCGGGAAATATCGCGCATGATCAATCCGGCGAGGAAGTAGGATTGATACAGAACCCCGTATGGCTAAGTAATGAATCGTACTTCTGGAAACCGATTTATAACCATGCCTTTGCAAATGTAGCCGGCCTGAATTTCAACCCGGTAGATGACGAGCTGGTCATGTACGGGCATGATTCGCTGGTGGTTTACCACCCGGAAAATAATAACGTAAATACGCTCACCTATAAAAACCGGATGCCAATACCCATGGTACTCGGCAAAAGCATATTTAATACCAGGGAAGATAAAGTTTACGCATACGAAGCGTATAATGAGGCCAAAGGCGCGGTAAACCTGGCTTCGCTGGATATGAAAACACTGGAATGGAAAGGTATTGGCAAAACAACCTTTCCGCAGCAAAGGCATCACCATAACATCTTTTATAATGCCGCGCAGGACAGTATTTACCTGTTTGGCGGCTATGGCACTTTTACCTATTACAACATCTTTTATAACTATAACCCGCAGCAGGATAAATGGGTGAAGGTGAAGTTTAAGGGCGATACCATTACGCCGCGTTTCTTTTCGGCAGTGGGTAAAAAGGAAGGGGCCGACGATGTTTACCTGTTTGGCGGTTACGGCAACGAATCGGGCAGCCAGATTGTAGGCGGTAAACAATATTACGACCTGTACTGCATAAACCTGAAAGAACATACCATAAAGAAACTATGGGAAATTCACCCGGCAAAGGATGTTTTTGTGCCCGCCAATAACCTCATCCTCTCAAACGACGGCAAATACTTTTATGCGATGTGTTACCCGCATGAAATATTCAAAACCAATATACGGCTGTACAAATTTTCAATTTCCTATGGTTCATACCAGGTAGTAAGCGCACCGATCCCGGTTATTTCCGAACGTATTGAAAGCGACATTAACCTGTTTATGGATGCAAAAACCAACCAATTGCTTTGTACCATACAGGAGTTTACAGACAATCGTAAATCCACTATAAAAGTGTATTCGCTGGCTTATCCGCCCGTTGCCTATTTGCCAAATGCTGCACCGTTATATAACAAGGCTTCTATACGCGGGGTACTGATTGGTATAATTGCAGCTGGTTTGCTGATAGCAGGCGCGGGTGCATGGTTGTACATTTCAAAAAAGAGAAAATCGTCCGGGGCGGATGGTCTTTCTGCTGATGAAGCCGAATTGGGGCTGGAAACTATCGGCATACAAAAGGCCGATGAGCCTAAAGCAAATTCCATTAAATTACTGGGGGAGTTTGCCGCGTATGACCGTAAGGGGAAAGACATTACTTACCTGTTCAGTCCTAAAATAAAGCAGTTGTTTGTACTCATCTTTTTAAACAGCAGGGAAGGAAGCGGTATAGGCTCCAAAAAAATATCGCAGATATTATGGCCGGAAAAAGATGTGGCCAAAACCAAGAATATAAAAGGGGTAACCTTTAACCATTTGCGGAATATTCTGAGCGATATAGATGGTATCGAGCTGAATTTTGTGAATGATATTTACGTTTTTAGTGTCGATCATCGCTTCTTCTGCGATTACTGCGTAGTATCAGAGGCTTTAAAGAAAAATGAGGAAGCCGTACGCGAACTGGTACTTGAAAATTTCGACCTGATCAGCCAGGGTTCGCTGTTAACGAACATGGCCGATTCATGGCTGGACGATTTTAAGCAGCATTACGAAGAACAGTTAATGCTGCAATTGGTGCCAGAACTAAAAAAGCTCTATACCGAAGAAAATTACAGGACGGTACTTGAACTAAGCCGCCTGTTGCTTAATATAGATCCCTTTAATGATGCTGTTTTAAAATATCAGCTGAAAAGCGACAGAAGGCTGAAGGGTATTGATCACTGCAAAAAAATTTATGACAACTACGTACAGGAATACAAAAAATCTTTGGGCGTAGATTATCACGTCAGCCTCGATAAGCTCCTGTCATAGTAATTCTGGCTCCATTTCGGGCTAAATTCCATTCTCATTCTACCCTATTCCGCACGCTCTCTTAATGAGGGTTAATTTCAAGTTATTAACCTTTAAGATAATTAGGTTAATATAATTTCCGTGGTATTAACCCATTTATTAACCCATTTTTTAACACTTAACCCTTTATCATTGCCTCAAATTAATGTGAATAGCCGCTGTCCGGCATTCCGGTCGTCTGCCAGGTGATCACAATTTGCAAACCAATTAATTAACCTTTTTTTACCATGAAGAAAATTTTTACTTGTCATGGCCGGCTGATTAGCGTCAGTTCGGCAAAGCAAAGAGTTATCAGGTCTCCGCATTTTCTCGCAATGCTGATCTGCCTTTTCCTACTCCCTGCAATTGCATTTGCCCAGGCGAATAAGATACAGGGTAAGGTGTTAGACGAGACCAATCAGCCGCTTCCCGGCGTTACGGTAATGGTGAAGGGCACCAACTACGGCGTAGTTACCGACGTAAACGGCAGCTACTCTATCAACGCCGACAAAGGCGCCACGCTTACGTATACATTTGTCGGCTATGCAACCAAAGAGGTGGTTATTTCAGACCAGCACACAGTAAACGTAACGCTTAGCCAAACGCAATCCAACCTGCAGGAAGTGGTTGTGGTAGGTTACGGCCAGCAAAAGAAGAATACGCTCACCACGGCAGTTTCTTCCATCCAGAGCAAGGATATCGTAACCACCAAAAACGAGAACGTTGAAAACATGCTTACCGGTAAAATTGCCGGCTTGCAGGTTCAGCAAAATACTTCTGAACCGGGCCAGTTTGATAACAGCATCTTTATCCGCAGTTATGGTAATAATCCGCTGATCGTTATCGACGGTATAGAACAGCCAAACTTTAACGTAACAGGCGGTACGGGCGACGACTCACAGGGCCAGAGCAATGTTCTCTCCAGGCTGGATCCAAACGATATAGAAAGCGTTTCCGTACTGAAAGACGCTTCTGCCGCCGTTTACGGTGTTAACGGTGCAAATGGCGTTATCCTCATCACTACCAAGCATGGTAAAACCGGCGCTTTACAACTGGAATATTCCGGAACATTTGGAAAGGAAGTGCCTTCCGGCTTGCCAACACCTGTTAATGCCGTGCAGTTTTTAACGTTGGCCAACCAGCTGTCCATGCACAATGCTAATGGTGGCCACTTAGCCTATCAATCTTCTTTTATTGACCAATTTGAAAACGGAAGCAAACAAAGCACCGACTGGTTTGATGCCACCTTTAAAAAGTCTGCTTTTCAGGATCAGCATAACCTCACTGCATCCGGCGGCAATGAAACTACTACATACTTAATCAGCGGAGGCTTTACCGGTCAGGATGGTTTGCTGCAAAGTAACGACCTGAACTACAAGCGCTATAATGTTCGCTCCAACATCGTTTCAAAGATCACTAAAAACCTGGAAGTGAACTTGAACCTGAGCGCCATTTTGGACCAAACAAACGCCCCCTCAACCTCGGTATGGTGGACTACCAGAGAGGCATGGCGCGAGTTGCCTATACAGGGTTTTTATGCAAACAATAACCCCCAATATCCTCAAAATGGTTCAGTTGACGGTGGTAACCCTGTTTATTATTCCAATTCTACTTATTCAGGCTATAATGATCAAAGTAACAGATTTTTCAGTGGCTTACTGAGCTTAACTTACAAGGTGCCGTTTGTACCGGGGTTAAGTATTAAAGCATTGTATAGCTATAACACGCAAATACAGGATAACAAAACCTATGTGGCGCCTTATTATCTGTATGATTATGATCCGGCAGCCCAGGTATATAACCCAAGCCTGAAAAATTCGCCAAGCTATGTACAGCGCCAGTATTATAACTATCCGCAAAACACAGATCAATTATCGCTCGACTATAACCACACTTTCAAGGGAGTGCATAATGTAACCGCAACATTAGTTTACGAAGGTAATGAGCAAAGTGCCGACAATTTTGCTGCATACAGGCAACTGTCGCTCCCGGTCGACCAGATATTCGCCGGTAACGCGCTTAACCAGAATGCTACGCAGGATGGTAACGGGCTGTTTAAATATGCTACCAACTCGCTTATCGGCAGGGTGCATTATGATTATGCGGGTAAATACCTGGCAGAGTTTAGCTTCAGGGACGACGAATCGTCTAAATTCTCCCCTTCGCAAAAATATGCGTTCTTCCCGTCAGGATCACTTGCTTGGAATGTTGCTGATGAAAACTTCTGGAAAGACAGTAAAGCACTATCATTTATTGATCAGTTTAAATTCCGTGCATCGTATGGCGTTCTGGGTGATGACGAGTCGCTTTATTACCAGTTCCTGCAAGGATATTACTATCCTGCACAAGGATTAGGTAATAACCGCTTACCAAGCGGCTCTGTATTTGGCAATACCTTTGTAAACGGCGTAAGCTTTACAAACCTGCCTAACCCTAAAATCACTTTCGAGACAGCACACACTTTTGATGCAGGTATCGATATCGACGCATGGAAGGGAATGCTGGGCATCACTGTTGATTACTTCCTGCGCGACAGGTTTGGCCTGTTCGTACCAAGCACTGCAGTGGTTCCGGATGTGCTGGGCCAGCAACTGCCACAGGTAAATGCCAACGGCGACCGCAGCCAGGGTTTCGAGATCGAATTATCGCATATAAACCATATCGGCAAATTCAGGTATAATGTAAAGGGTAATTTCTCCTTTGCAAGGGCAAGCAACCGTGCACATCTTGAATCGCCACAGGGTAACTCTTATCTCGACTGGCAGTCATTGCAAACCAACCGTTATCAGGGCATCAACTGGGGCCTTGGCTATTCGGGCCAGTTCCAGAACTACCAGCAGATCGTGAACAACCCGGTTTATGTTGGCCGGGGTACTGTTGTGGGCGACTACAATTATCAGGACTGGAACGGCGATGGCCAGGTAGACGGTGGCGACAATCACCCCATCGCTTATACCGGTGTACCGATCATTACCTATGGCTTAAGTCTTGGTGGTTCATATGATAATTTCGATTTCAACCTGTTGTTCCAGGGCGCGGGTATGGTTGATGTTTCATACATCGAACAATTGAATATACCATTATGGGGCGGCGGTAGTGCCTTAACCCAGTTTATGAACGACTGGCACCCGGCTAACCCATCTGCCGATCCATACAACCCCAATACCGCATGGGTACCAGGATATTACTCATATACCGGTACTACTGCCAACACAGGCTCGCTTGCAAACTATCACAGCGCCGCTTACATGAGGCTAAAAAGCGTAGAAATTGGTTATACTTTACCTGCATCGCTATTACAACGTGTTGGTTTAAAAGGCGTAAGGGTGTTTGCCAATGGTTACAACCTGCTTACGTTTACCAGCCTGAAATACCTCGACCCGGAGCACCCTTCAGGCACGTACGGCTACCTGTACCCGCTTGATAAATTGTTCAATGTTGGTATTAATGTGAAATTTTAATCATTACAGATCATGAAAAGATATCAATATATATTGTTAGTTATTTTAACGGTATACGTTTCCGCCTGCCGGAAGATCAATATACCACCGCCTAATATTATCCAGGACCAGACGGTTTTTTCCAGCTCTCCGGGTATACAGGCATATATGGCACGCTTGTACAGCGAAATGCCTATCGAAGATTTCAGGTATTCGCCTGATATGGGACTTAACTGGTTCTGGATCATTAAACCTACCCCTGCAGTTACCGGCGAAGCCTTAAGCCGCGACCAGACCGGCGCTACCGCCGAAAACTGGGGCGACTGGCACTGGGATATTTGGGGCGGATGCTATGCAACTATACATGATTGCAATTACTTTATACAAACCCTGCCAAAATATGCAGGCAACTTTAGTGCAGACCAGATAAAAGCCTGGACAGCTGAAGCATACTTTGTACGTGGCATGACCTATTTTGCGCTGGTTAAACGCTTTGGCGGCGTGCCTATAGCAAATAAAGTGCTCAACTATACCGTGGGCAGCAGTGCCGATGCGCTGAAGATACCCCGTTCGTCTGAAAAAGCAGTGTGGGACCAGGTAGCAAGCGATTTTGATTACGCCGTAGCCAACTTACCTGCCGTAAACCCGGATTATGGCGATGGCAGCCGCGCCAATAAATATGCAGCGGCAGCTTTTGAATCGCGTGCAATGCTTTATGCCGGCAGTATTGCCAAGTATAACAACATTACCTTGTTCGATGCGCAAAAGAACCAGTTATGCGGTATCCCCGCGTCTGATGCTACTGCTTATTTCCAAAAGGCCTATGATGCCGCCAAAATGCTCGACGGCGTATACAGCCTTTACCTGAAAGCATGGTCGGCAACGGATAAAACAGCGCAATATCAAAACTTTGTAAACCTGTTTTCAGATGCTGGCAGCCCCGAGAACATATTTGTAAGGGAGTACAACTATCCAAACTCGGTACACGGTTATGATGCCTACAATGTTCCGCGCCAACTCATCGGGCCCAACGGTTACTCATCCGAAGTGAACCCTACGCTGAACTTTGTGGAAATGTTTGATGGCATTCCGAAAAATTCAAACGGCACCATCCAGAATCTTGACGCCAGCGGCCATTATAAACTGTTCACCAATACTATGGATCTGTTTGCCAACGCCGAACCGCGTTTGCGTGCTACCGTTATCCTGCCGGGCGATATGTTTAAAAACCAGAGCATACAAATATGGCGTGGTATTTATACCGGTCCGGTATCAGGCGGCATCAGTCCGCTTATTGCTGCCGGTTCAAAATCACAATACCCTACAGGCAATATTTCGCAGGCATCAGATATTAACAACCTTAACCCGGTTAAACTGCCCGATGGCACTACCATGAACTCTGCCGGCGCCAGCGGTATATTTACCGGCGACCAAACCTGCGCCATTTCAGGTTTCTCGGTACGCAAATGGCTCGACCCTAATCTACCTACCTCACAGGTGTTGGAAAATAATGAAACCCAAACCTGGATTGAAATGCGTTATGCCGAAGTATTGCTGAACCGCGCCGAAGCGGCAGTTGAACTGGCCAATGCCGGCCAGGGCGGCAGCTATACCTCCGATGCATTTTCTATCATTAACCAGATCCGTTCGAGGGCGGGCGCAGATCCGCTGGTTTCTGCCGCTTCCATGACCATTGATACCGTTCGCAAGGAAAGAAGGAAAGAGCTTGCCTTTGAGAATAAAACCTGGTGGGATTTACGCAGGTGGCGCATTATCGACAAGGAGCAGAACGGCACTATTTACCGCGTTCTGATGCCTTTTTATGCCGCACAAGCCGGCAAATTCTTCTTTGATGCCCGCTATGACGAAAGGAACGATGTTTACACCGCCGACCCGAAATGGTATTATGAGCAGATACCACCGGGAGCAATTTCAAAGAGCACCAATTTAGTTCAGAACCCTGGTTATTAATATTTATTGAAAGATGAAAAAGCTAATTAATTATATAGGATTGGGCCTGGTGATATTAGCCGTGGGCTCATGCAGTAAGATTGATAATTATCCCGCGCCGGGATCAACCCTAAGCGGGAGCGTAACGGATGAAGGCACCGGGCAAACCGTGCAAACCGAAACCGGCAGCCGTGGTACACGTATCGAGTTACTGGAAACCAGCTACAGCGCTAACCCTGTACCTATCTACCTCGAATCAATGGAAGACGGCACTTACCGCAACACCAAAATGTTCGACGCTACTTACAAGGCCATTCCGCAAGGTGCTTTTGTGCCAATTGTAGTAACAGATGCCAGCGGTAATATCGTATCCGATTCAAGCAAGACCTTTGTTTTAAAAGGTTCGGCGGTTGAAAATTTCAAGGTACAGCCATTTTTGCGTATCGATTGGGTTAGCAAGCCTGTTTTCAATGCAGATAGCTCGGTTACTGTACAGGTAAAGATCAGCAGGGGTACTAACAACCCCAATTACCAGCTGCCCATTACAGATGTAAACCTGTATGTATGTAACACACATTACGCTGATGAAAACAATTACGACCCCAGGTTTTCTGTTCTGACCGCTTATCCGGCCAGCCAAACAAGTAGTTTGTTGTCTAACACCATCACGATAACAACACCACATGGCGTATTACCGCAGGATGTTTTCTTCCGCGTAAGCGCCAGGATAAACGCGGGATTGGATGAATACAATTATTCAACCCCTCAATCTGTCCCTTATCTAAATAAATAATACCCATAAGGGAGAGTTTAACCGGCTCTCCCTTATATATTTACCTGTGACTAAAAATATATTAATGAAGAAACTGATATGCTCCTGCGGTATCGTTTTGTCGGCAGTTACCTGTTTTGCGCAAAACAATCCGGCGGATACTGCTACCGATCACCAGAAAACAGCCTTCCAGACCAGCAGCCCATGGATACCGCAGATAGATGTGCGCTCGGATATGGCCATAGTGTATGGCGTTGGAGATAGCAAGAGTAACTTTGAGGATCGCGTACAATCATGGCGCGATCATGGCTATAACATTGCCTTTATGACGGGCATTGCCTGGGGTACTTATTTCGATTACTTTCTGGGCAAATGGGATGGAAAAAACCATCTCGGCGTAGGCCAGGTAACCATTAAGGGCGATACCATCATGCACGGGCATAATATGCCTTATGTGGTGCCGGTGCAATCGTTTATCGATTACATGAAAGAAGCGGTTGTAAAAAGGGTGATAGATGCCCATATCAGCACTATCTTTTTCGAAGAACCCGAGTTTTGGGCCCGCGCAGGGTACAGCGCGCCGTTTAAAGAGGAATGGCAGAAGTTTTACGGCTTCCCCTGGCGGCCGCAGGATGCATCGGCAGAGAATACTTATCTGTCTAATAAGCTTAAATACCAGCTTTACTACAATGCCATAAAACAGGTATCAAGCTTTGCAAAAGAATACGGCAAAAGCAAAGGAATGAATGTGAAAGTGTTCATCGCTACGCACTCGCTGGTAAATTATTCGTCGTGGATGATCGTTAGCCCCGAAGCCAGCCTGGCATCGCTGCCGGGTATCGACGGCTATATTGCACAGGTTTGGACGGGTACTTCGCGCGAGCCGACATACTTTGGCGGATTGAAAAAGGAACGTGTATTCGAGAATGCATTCCTCGAATACGGCTCCATGATGTCGATGACCGCCCCAACAGGCAGGAAGGTTTATTTTTTAACAGACCCTATTGAGGATTGGCCGCGCGACTGGGCCGACTACAAGCGCAACTACCAGGCTACATTCACCGCGGAGATATTGTACCCAATGATAGATAACTACGAGGTAATGCCATGGCCCGAGCGTATTTATACCCGCCCGTACAGACTGGCTAACAGCAATACCAGCACGCTTATTCCCAAATACTATTCTACCCAGATGCAGGTGATGATCAACGTGCTGAATAAGATGCCATTGTCGTCAAACGCCGTATCAGGCAAGAATAATATCGGTGTGCTGATGAGCAATTCGCTTATGTTCCAGCGCTTTCCTACCCACAATGGGTATAATGACCCGCAGTTCTCCAATTTTTACGGACAAACATTGCCATTGCTTAAACGCGGCGTTCCGGTGCAAACCGTACACATGGAAAACCTTGCCTATCCCAATACACTTAAAAACATTAAGGTATTGGTAATGAGCTATTCTAATATGAAACCCAACAGCCCGGAAGTGCATCAGCATTTGGCCGATTGGGTAAATAACGGCGGCGTACTGATCTATTGCGGAAAGGATGACGACCCATATCAAAGCGTAATGGAATGGTGGGACACAAAGGGCAATAACTTCACCGCGCCCTCACAGCATTTATTTAAACTGATGGGAATTACACCCGTTGCCGGTCGGCAGAAATATCAGTACGGCAAAGGTACTGTCTACATCATCAGGCAGGATCCCAAAGAGTTCGTTATACAGGCCAATGGCGATCAGGGTTACTTTAACCTCGTGAAAAATGCTTATAAAAAGGATGCCCACGCCGGAAAATTAAAAGAGAAAAACAGCTTTTACCTTGAACGCGGTCCGTATGACATCATTTCGGTACTGGATGAAAATTCTGATACGGCATCATATAAAGTAAAGGGCCCTGTTATTGACCTGTTCGATCCGCAATTGCCTGTTTTAAAAGAAAAGCGTGTAAAGCCCGGCGAGCAGTCACTTTTGTTCGCTTTGCGTCGTGTCGATAATAAAAAACACCCGCAGGTGCTGGCTTCGGCATCAAGGATATATGACGAAGCAGTAAAGGATAAGGAATACACCTTCGTGGCAAAAAGCCCGCTGAACACGATAAACAGTATGCGCGTATTGTTGCCTGACGAACCCAGGCAAACAACAGTCACCAACAATAAAGGCGACACCGTAAATGATGTAAAAACAGCATGGGACAAAAAGACACGAACACTATATATGAGTTTTGACAATAGTCCGGACGGGATAAAGGTGGATATAAAATGGTAAACGACATTACGTTTGGTTAGTAATAGCGCACTCCCGTTAATTGTTTTAGCAAAGCAGTTACGGGAGTTAAGCTTTTGATTTATATTCGCATTTTTAAACAGGAGTTATACCCCCATTTAAACTATTTTAATGAAAAAAATACTAATTGCAGCATTCGCGTTTTTGCCGCTACTGGGTTCGGCGCAGATAAAGCAGGCCGACCTCACTCAACTTGTAAACCCGCTGATGGGTACGGATTCAAAACCGATCCTTTCAAACGGAAATACCTACCCATCTATTGCTGTGCCCTGGGGTATGAATTTTTGGACACCGCAAACCGGTAAAATGGGCAGCGGCTGGCAATATACCTATAGTGCCGACAAAATTGTTGGCTTTAAGCAAACACACCAGCCATCACCCTGGATGAATGATTACGGCGAGTTTGCCCTCTTTCCTGAAACCGGCGCAATAAAGCTGGATGAAACATCACGGGCCAGCTGGTTCTCGCACAAGGCCGAGATTGCCAAACCGTACTATTACAGCGTTTACCTGGCCGATTATGATGTAACAACCGAAATTACGCCAACCACCCGCGCGGCAAATTTCCGTATTACCTTCCCTAAAAGCGATAGCTCGCACATCGTGATCGACGCGTACGATAAAGGATCATACATCAAGATCATCCCTTCAAAACAAGAGATCATCGGCTATAGCACCCGCAACAGCGGTTCGGTAACCAGCAACTTTAAAAACTACTTCGTCATCTACATCGATAAGGCGTTTAAAAGCGCAACCGCATGGCATGACAACAAGATAGATGCCGGTTCGCTGGAATACAAAGGCGATCATGCCGGAGCTGTGGTAAGCTTCAGAACCAGCAGGGGCGAAAAAGTGCATCTGAAAGTAGCATCATCCTTCATCAGCATTGAACAGGCCGAACTAAATTTGAAACGCGAGATCGGCAACGACAATTTCGAGGCAACAAGGGCAAAAGCGAAAGACATCTGGAACAAAACACTCAACCACATTAATATTGAAGGTGGCACCATTGATCAGCAGCGCACTTTTTACTCGTGCCTGTACCGTATGTTGTTTTTCCCTAACCGTATGTACGAGGTAAATGCCATAGGCGAAACGGTACATTACAGCCCATACAATGGCAAAACCATGCCGGGTTACCTGTTTGCAGGCACGGGCTTTTGGGATACCTTCAGGGCACTTTACCCTTTCCTGAACCTGGTTTATCCATCTATAGTAAAAGAGATGCAGGAAGGCTTAATTAATGATTATAAGGAAGGTGGCTGGCTGCCTGAATGGTCGAGCCCGGGTTACTCAGACTGTATGATTGGCAACAACTCCGCATCAATAGTAGCCGAAGCCTACCTGAAGGGCGGTCGCGGTTATGATATTGAAAAGTTGTATGAGGCATTAAAACACGGCGCTAACAACGAAGGCCCTGATGCTACCGGCCGTAAGGGTGTTGAGTACTATAATAAATTAGGCTATGTACCGTACAACGTAGGCATTAACGAAAATGCTGCCCGCACGCTTGAGTATGCTTATGACGATTTTGCCATTTACCAGTTAGGTAAAGCATTGGGTAAGCCGGAATCTGAAATTGCCATCTATAAACAACGCAGCGAGAACTATCGCCACCTGTTCGATCCGAAAATTGGTTTGATGCGTGGCAAAAATGCCGACGGTTCATGGGAAACCCCCTTCAATCCGTTTAAATGGGGCGATGCCTTTACCGAAGGTAACAGCTGGCACTATACCTGGGGCGTTTTCCAGGACATACAGGGGCTGATAAACCTGATGGGCGGCCGCCAGAAGTTTGTTCAGAAGCTGGACTCGGTATTTATTCTTCCACCGATATTCGACGACAGTTATTATAAAACCGTTATCCACGAGATACGCGAGATGCAGATTGCCAATATGGGCCAATACGCACATGGCAACCAGCCTATTCAGCACATGATCTACCTTTACAGTTACGGCAGCGAACCCTGGAAAGCACAATATTGGGCCCGCGAAACCATGAACCGCATGTACCGCGCCACACCTGATGGTTATTGTGGTGATGAAGATAACGGGCAAACATCTGCCTGGTACGTATTCTCGGCAATGGGTTTCTACCCGGTATGCCCGGTTAGCTGCCAGTATGTAATGGGTGCGCCTTTATTCAAAAAGATGACCATCAACCTTGAAAATGGCAAAGTGATACACATTAACGCGCCTAATAACAGCGCGGAGAACCGTTACATTAAAGCCATTCTGTACAACGGCAAGCCATATACCAAAAACTGGGTATTGCACCAGGATTTGCTGAAGGGTGCAGAATTAAATTTCGATATGTCATCTGTGCCTAACAAGCAAAGAGGCATAAATCCCGACGATGTGCCGTTCTCGGAGAGCAAACCGCAATAAAATAAAAATCATTAGCAACATAAAAAAACGCCGTTTTATTAACTAAAACGGCGTTTTTTTTATGTTAATGCCTATGACGTCTGCGGTAATACCTGTGATGCCGGCTGTGATGATATGGCGAGGGACGGCCCGGTGGTGGCGGCGGCGCATTCAAATGAATATGCGGCAGAGGCGGATGCGGCGGCGCTCCCGGAGGTGCTGGCGGACGTGGCGGAGGTGGCGGTAGTTGTGCTTTAGCCTGGCTAACGGCCAGCGCTACAAAAAGCACCGTTAATAATCCCAAAATTCGAATATGTTTCATGTGATGTGATTTTTAAAGGCAATTTACTATTAAAGTTTTTTAAATTGTTTGAAAAAAAACCGTCAACGGTATTAAACAGTATATGTAAGGTATGAAATACGTTTTTGTTTTATTATTTACATTTTTAGCTATGCCATCATTTGCGCAAAGCCGCCAATGGCGCGAGGATATGCCGGTTGACGGAATAAAGCGCGCGTATGTAACTTATATCCCCGCCAATCCATCCGGAGCTAAGCTGCCGCTTGTAATTTCGCTGCATGGTGGTTTTGCCAGTCCGAAAGGACAGTTTCACCTGGCCGATTTCAGGCCCATAGCCGACAAAGATAAGTTTATTATTGTGTGCCCTGCATCCAAACACTTCTGGCATGATGGCAAAGATAATCACGGTATTGACGATATTAAGTTCATCAGCCAGATCATCGATGTAATGGTGAAAAAATACAATGCCGATGAAAGCCGTGTATATGTAACCGGCATTTCAAACGGTGGATTCATGACCTCAAGGTTGGCCTGCCAGCTGCATAACCGCATTGCTGCTATAGCCGTTGTAGCTGCTACAATGGATCGCGATGAGGGCTATGCACCCGAAAAGCCAATGCCTGTTATTTATATGCACGGAACCGACGACCCGGTGATACCAAATAAAGGCGGCAAGAAGTTTGGCCGCTGGATATATTCACAGGATGAAGTGTTAAATATATGGGCAAAATTGGATAAATGCGGCGCTACGCCCATTATTACGGAAATACCCGATAAGGCAGGCGATGGTACTTCTGTCATTAAAAAAGAATATATCAATCACGAAACAGGTTATAAGGCCATTGGCTACACCATTGTAAATGGCGGTCATACCTGGCCTGGCGGATGGCAGTATCTGCCGAAATTCATTATAGGCCCAACCACCCATAACCTTAACGCCTGCGAAGTGATATGGGATTTTTTCAGGCAATACAGGCTGTAATATAAGATGTTACTTGCATTCGGCATAAGGAGCTCTTAAAACAAAAACGATGTCATCCTATGGTTTGTAGGATGACATCGTTATTTAATTAGTTAGCTCTATTAAATAAAGTTATTGATCAAATTCTCAATATACTCCTGCTTGCCGCTGATAACTTTTGGCTCGCCATTTTCTGCAGCGAAATTGCGCAGGTCTTCCAGCGAAAGTTTACCGGCTTCAAATTCTGCACCTTTACCGCTGTCAAATGAGGCATAACGGTCCTTACGCAGCTTTTTATACTCAGATTTTTGCAGGATGTTATCCGCAACCACCAACGCACGGGCAAAAATATCCATACCACCAATGTGTGCATAGAACAGGTCGGCCGCATCGGTTGAGTTACGACGTATCTTGGCATCGAAGTTTATACCGCCGCCGCCAAAGCCGCCAGCTTCAAGTATAATCAGCATCGCTTCGGTAATTTCATTGATATTGTTCGGGAACTGGTCGGTATCCCAGCCGTTCTGGTAATCGCCGCGGTTAGCATCTATTGATCCCAACGAACCGGCATCAACAGCCACCTGTAATTCGTGCTGGAAAGTATGACCGGCTAATGTAGCGTGGTTAACTTCCAGGTTCAGTTTAAAATCGTTCAGCAGATCATATCTCTGTAAAAAGCCTAATACGGTGGCTGCGTCATAATCATACTGGTGCTTAGATGGTTCACATGGCTTTGGTTCAATAAAGAATGTGCCTTTAAAGCCTTGTTTGCGGGCATAATCTTTAGCCGTGTGCAGGAATTTTGCAAAATGCTCCTGTTCACGTTTCATATCGGTGTTCAGCAAGGTCATGTAACCCTCACGACCACCCCAAAAAACATAGTTTTCGCCGTTCAGGGCAATAGTAGCATCAAGTGCAGCTTTTACCTGTGCGCCGGCATGGGCCAACACATGAAAATCAGGGTTGGTTGATGCACCGTTCATGTACCTGCGGTTGCTAAACAGGTTGGCGGTACCCCAAAGCAGCTTTATACCACTGGCTTTTTGTTTTTCCTGTGCATAATCAACCAATGCCTGCAGGCGCCTTTCGTTGTCTTTAACGTCATTGGTGTAATCTACTACGTCCACATCGTGGAAACAATAGTAATCAAGGCCGATCTTGGTCATAAACTCAAAAGCAGCATCCATTTTATCCTTAGCACGGGCTACCGCATCTGATTTTTCGTCCCAGGGGAACAAATGGGTTCCTTCACCGAAGGGATCACTTCCATTATTGCAGAATGAGTGCCAGTACGCGCAGGCAAAGCGCAAATGGTCGCGCATGGTTTTACCGGCTACTACCCTATCGGCATCGTACCATTTAAATGCCAGCGGATTATCTGATTCGCGGCCTTCATACTTTATCTGGCCTATGTTTTTAAAAAATTCCCTTTCTCCTGTAATAATGTGTGCCATAAATATTTTTATTTGAGTTTATTTTTAAGTAATGATTTCCAGTCCTGATAAGTTTCTTCGGCTATACCGGTATCTTTTGGTTCAATCAGTTTTAAGGGATGCATATTTTCAAACGCCTGTTCAGCATCAGTAAATATCCCTGCACCTATGCCAGCGCCAAGCGCTGCACCAACGCTCCCATCGTTTTGGTATAGTTCTACCGGCACGTTGGTCATGTTCACAAAAGTTTCGGCAAAAAGATCGCTCAGGAACAGGTTGTTCTTCCCGGCTTTGATAATGGTTGGCGACATACCGTTCTCACGCATAATATCCAATCCATAACGGAACGAGCAAGCTATACCTTCCTGCACTGCACGGAAAATATCTTCCCGGTTATGGGTGTTAAAGTCGATATTTTCAAGGTGCGCACCTATCAGTTGATTACAAAGCATGCGTTCGGCGCCGTTGCCAAACGGCAGCACACGCAAACCCTTGCTCCCGGCAGGCGATTTCCGCGATTCATCAGTCATTTGCTGATAGCTCAAGCCGCTGCCAAAGGCATTCTTTGCCCAGCGATACATACTACCTGTGCCGTTAATGCATAAAAGTACACCTAAGTATTTTTGCTGATCGGCGTAGTTTACATGGGCGAATGTGTTTACACGCGATTGCTTATCGATGAAAAGTCCATCCGTTACCCCATAAATAACGCCAGACGTACCTGCGGTTGCGGCAACTTCGCCGGGCTGCAATACATTCAGTGAAAGCGCGTTGTTGGGTTGGTCGCCTGCCTTATAGCTTACAGGGATGCCGGGCTTAAGGTTCAATTGCGTTGCAACCGATGTCAGTAAATAGCCATGCGGCGACATTAAAGGCTTAATTTCGGGGAACAATTTCCTGTCGAAACCAAAGTAGTTAATCACATCGTCAGAAAGCTTTCCGTCGGCAAAATCATAAAAAATACCTTCAGAAAGTGCGGACACCGATGTGGTGATCTCTCCGGTCAGTTTCATGGCAATATAATCACCCGGCAGCATAATCTTATCTGCCTTTGCATAAACCTCCGGTTCGTTCTTTTTAACCCAGGCCAGCTTAGCTGCTGTAAAGTTACCGGGCGAATTGAGCAGGTGCGATAAACAACGCTCGCCGCCGATATGATTAAAGGCCTCCTCCCCTGTTTCCACAGCACGGCTATCACACCATATAATACTGTTACGCAATGGTTTCTGATCTTTATCAACCATCACCAAGCCATGCATCTGGTAAGAGATACCAATTGCCGCCACATCTTCAGGCTGATAGGCCCCGGTTTTAAAACAGCGCGCTATCGCCGCTTGTAATTGCTCCCACCACATTTCGGGCGATTGCTCGGCCCAGCCGGTTTGAAGCGCAATAATTGGCGATTCTTCATCCGGGTAATGCGCCGATGCAACGGGCTTTTGTGTTGCGGCATCCACAAAACTCACCTTTACAGATGACGTACCGATATCGATTCCTAATAAAAGCATTGAGGTTTATAAAAAAGTATCAACGCAGCGAAAATAAATGAAATTTTTGTTTTTGCAATCGATTGCAAAAAATATTTTTCGTTAAGGTAAATCGCTGCAATAAAACAACCTTATAAAACAGATAATTTTCGTCGAAATAAAGTATTTCTGCCTTAAACAAGCTAAGAATTAAATCGCAATGCCACGATTTTTGGGTAGGCTGACGGAAGAGCTACGCGTGGAGTGTTTCGGCAGTGATATTGTAGTTATTAAAACAGAGCGTTGAAACTGCTATTGATTAGCAATCAACGCTCTGTTTTTTAAAGAACCGGCAAAAATTTACCTGGTTTTTATTTTCATTACCGTAATTGAATATGCAGGGAAAGTGTGTGAGAAGGATTTCGATACGCCCTTTAACTCACTGGTAACGGGTATAATTTTCTCAGGGTCGTTTATACTGTTTGTATCTGCCGGCTTATCCGCATGCAGCGTAATCAGTTGTGCCTTAGAGGTAATTTTTTCCGCACCATCCAGGCTGATCTGTATTGGCAAAGCCGTAGGTGCAGCATTCACTATCTTAAGGTAAACCATTCCATTTTTATTATCTACCGAAGAAACATAAAATAACGAAGGATAGGTTTTCGGCAAAACATGGTTCAGCGAGTCTTTATGATTCAATTGCTGTACCTGGGTAGGAATATTTTCCGCAGAAACGTTTACGATCTGGTCGCCCCTGTTGGTATTGAACAGCTGCTGTGCATAAAATGATGGCGATGCATAGCAATGCAAGGTGTTATAACCTACCAGGTCAGACGACCATTGCATGCCTCCTGGATTAACATTTACCAGTAATGGCGCATAGCTGGACATTACAACCACATCCGAGTTTCGTTCCATGCCTGTCATCCACGCGGCATCCCCAAGGGCCGCGTTAAAATTTGGCGTTGGCGAGCCTTCCCTGGTTGCCCATTCGCCAACAAATATTTTCGAGCCATTGCGGTCATAATTATCATAATGCCCTGCATCACTTTCCATTTCGAAAGCGCTCCTGTAATAATGCTCGTCAACTACATCCGCCTTGCGCAAGGTAAATGGTACGCGCTGGCCCAGCCAATCTTTTCCGCCTACAGTAGATATTACCTGCAGATCAGGATATTTAGCGCGTATAGCATCAAAAAATTGCGCGAATCGCTTATCATAACTGCCAGACATATCAAAACCATCTTCATTGCCTACCTCTATATAGTGTAATTTGAATGGCGCAGGGTGCCCGTCCAACGCACGGCGTTTACCCCAAACAGTGGTTGTATCGCCGGTAACATATTCTATTTCCTGCAAAGCATCCTGCACAAAAGGTTCAAGAAGCGGGCCGGCGTCAAGGTGGTCGCCATTAAGGGTGTATCCGGCAAATACTGCCAGCAAAGGCTCCATATGCAGGTCTTCGCACCACTCCAGATATTCTAAAAGTCCGAAACCATCGGATGAATAATATCCCCACGGCCCTCTGTGGCCTGGCCTGTCTTCAAGCGGGCCAAGCGTATTTTTCCAGTTAAAACGCCTGGAAAACATATCGCCTTCCAAATAGTTCCCGCCAGGCATACGCAAGAAATGCGGGTGCATGGAGAGCAACAATTCCATAATATCGCTCCTGTTACCGTTAGGCCGGTTATTATAAGTTGGCGGAAAAAGCGATACGAGCGTAAACCAGTAATCTCCGGCCTGTGAAGGACGAATAACAAATCGCGTTGCCGAGGTCGCCGCGATACCTGCCGGTGTTGTTAAAGTGTAAGTAAACTTCTTCCAGCTGGTGCCAACACCACTTACTGATGCCGAGGCATAAATTTTATGGCTTACCGAATCTTCAATTGCCACGGTTAACGGACCGCTGTTCTCACTGCCGGCCATTGCATAAAAACTGCCTTTATAATTAGTACCTGGCTTAACGGGTATTCCCCAGAAACCATCATTTACCAGCGATGCATTTTTATCATCAGCAGCTACGTGAAGCTGTAATGCCACGTTAAGCGATTCATTTACCGGATGATTTCTGTCAAGATTAATAAATGAAGACGAAGCATGATCTACCAACGCCCAGTGTTCGGGTTTGCGCGGATTATCTTTGAAACTTCTGTTGCGAATTAATTCAGCATACAATCCTCCATCGTAAGAATAATTGATCTCTTCGGTCATCAGTCCATAAAGTTGTGGGCTGATCTTTATTCCTTGCTGATCTAAATGTAAAGTAAGCTGCGTTTTTTGCGCCGCAACCTGCTTTCCTATAAACATGCTTATCGCCAGCAAACTGCACGATAGAAGTTTGGGTGCTTTAATCATTTTGTCAAAATTTGTCATTCGGTTTATTTCTGATATTACTATATGCTTAGTAGACGGCAATATTGAATTTTTATACTCCGCTCATCCATGGTATCGGCTTTGCTTTATTGACGTATGGTTAATTTTTATAGCGCAGGCGTATTACGTTGAAAGAATAAGGCTGTAGTTTTAAAGATACCTTTCCCTGCTTGTACACAATAGCCGAACTTACCGGAGCAATATTTTCAGGGTTATCGATCGAATTTACGGTCGAAAGATCATCGCTGTGCAGTGTTATCAGTTCACCCTTTGGATCGATCCCTTTTTTGCCTTTTATCACAATATCCGATTGCTGCGCTTTATTGCCGGTGTTAATGATCTTAACGATAACTACGCCCTTCTTTTTATCCAGCACAGAGGAGGCGAATAAACCGTCCTGCCCGGTTACCGTTTGCGAATTGCGGGTTACCGGAACCACATCCGTGCCTTTATTCAGCGAATAAAGCTGCTGCACGTAGTAATTGGGCGTTCCGTATGATTTGAGGCTGTTGAACCAGATAAGATCGGGTGTCCATTGCCAGGCATCAACATTGGCAAAAAGAGGGGCGTACGAGGCCATATTCACCACATCGGCATTACGCTCCAGGCCGGTCATGAAAGCTGCTTCAGACATGGCACATTGCCAGTTATTTTTATTCAGCGGG
>JBQCIS010000207.1:0-3116 GCA_051953515.1 Mucilaginibacter sp. | reverse complement strand
TTTGCCTGGAAACACAGCATTTCCCTAACTCGCCTAATACGCCTTCGTTCCCGAGTACAGAGCTAAAACCGGGGCAAACCTATCATTCAGTTTCTATTTACAAATTCAGCACAGAAAAATAAGTACCCTAAAAATTATATGAAAGCAAAATTATTGATTTTACTGGCCCTGGTTTTGGGTTCAACAATGGTCAAAGCGCAAACGGAGATCAATATTGATCTTACAAACACCGCGGCCGATCCAACCATCAGTAAATATATATATAGTCACTTTGCCGAGCACCTGGGCCATTGCATCTATGGCGGGTTTTATGTTGGCGACACCTCTAAGATCCCTAACACAGCAGGTGTGCGTAATGATATCATCGCGGCGCTGCGTAAAATGAAAATACCTGCATTGCGCTGGCCGGGCGGTTGCTTTGCCGATACCTATCACTGGAAAGATGGCATCGGACCTAAAGATAAACGGCCGGCTATTGTAAATAAATGGTGGGGCGGCGTTACCGAAGACAACAGCTTTGGTACACATGAATTTTTAAATATGTGCGAGCTGCTGGGAGCCGACCCATACCTGGCTGGTAACGTAGGCAGCGGAACTGTACAAGAGCTAACCGACTGGGTGCAGTACACCACGTCAGACAATAAAAACCCAATGTCTGACCTGCGTAAAGCAAACGGCCGTGATAAGCCATGGAAAGTGGCATTCTGGGGTGTAGGCAACGAAGCCTGGGGCTGCGGCGGCAACATGACCGCTGAATATTACAGCAACGAGTTCAGGAAATACTCAACATTTATGGCTGGCGGTACAAAGTTGTTCAGGGTAGCATCCGGCGCAAGTTCAGACGATTATAACTGGACCGAAACGCTGATGAAAAACATTCCGCATAACCTGATAGAGGGTGTGGCGCTGCACCATTATGCGGTGATCAACTGGGATCACAAGGGCCCGGCGACCAGTTTTACAGAAGATCAGTATTTCGAGACCATGCAGCAGGCATTGCTGATGGACACGCTGGTAACTAAACACAGCGCCATAATGGACAAATATGACCCTAAAAAGAAGATAGCCTTAGTGGTTGATGAGTGGGGAGGATGGTACGATGTAGAACCCGGCACCAATCCCGGTTTCCTGTTTCAGCAGAATACCATGCGCGATGCTATGATAGCGGGTGCAACCCTCAATATATTCAATAACCACTGCGATAGGGTACGCATGGCCAACCTTGCGCAATGTATCAATGTGCTGCAGGCGGTAATTCTTACCAATGGCCCGAAACTGATCCTTACGCCAACTTACCATGTAATGGAAATGTACAACGTGCACCAAAATGCTACCATGCTGCCGGTTAAGTTTGATAATGAGTATTATGAGCATAACGGGCATAAATTGCCTGCTATTTCTGTGTCGGCATCAAAAGATAAAGATGGCGTGGTGCATGTTTCTATTGTTAATATCGATCCTGAAAAGTCGCACAAGTTATCGCTGCACTTCAATGGCGGTACGTTTAAAACCGTTGGCGGCAGGATATTAACGTCACCAAAAGTTCAGGACTATAACTCATTCCAGGATCCGGATAAGATAAAACCTGAAGAATTTAACGGTGCAAAATTAAAAGGCGATGATGTAGCGCTGGTATTGCCGCATACCTCGGTAATAGTGCTGGCATTAAAATAATAACCTTAAATAGAGCTATTGACCACTCGTTCAATAATGAAGAAGAAAATATTAACCGGTCTGCTTTGCGCGTCGGCGATCATTGCGGCAGCCCAGGAAAAAACAACGCATAACACCTTTGTAGTTGCTGCCGATAGCGTAAAGGCGCACGTGCAGCCAACTATGTACGGGATATTTTTTGAAGATATTAACATGGCGGCAGACGGCGGCTTGTATGCCGAACTGGTAAAGAACCGCTCGTTTGAATTTGGTACCCCGCTGATGGGTTGGAAAGAGCAAAGCCTGCATGGCGGAAGCGGTGAGTTGAAGGTGATCGACAGGTCAGCCGAGCGACCTGAAAACCCGCATTATTTGCAACTGACGGTGTCATCCAATACTGGAAGCTTCGGCCTTTGCAATGAAGGGTTTAGGGGGATGGGTATAAAAAAAGGCGAGACCTATATCTTCTCGGTTTATGCAAGGCAACATGCGGGCAGCAATTTGCAGTTGCAGGTTATATTGCAGAACGAGCAAGGTAAAAGCATAGGCAACGCGACCTTAAGCCCTGCAGGTGAGCAATGGGTGAAATACAGCGTGAAATTTGTGGCTGCCGCAACCACTGCTAAAGGTAGCCTGTGTGTACTGGCAAAGAATAAAGGCGATATCGACCTGGACATGATATCGCTGTTCCCGGAGCATACCTGGAAAAACCGCCCCAATGGCTTGCGCGCCGACCTGGTGCAGAAACTATATGATATGAAGCCGGGTTTCCTGCGCTTCCCCGGTGGTTGTATTGTAGAGGGAAGGGAACTGGCCAACCGTTACCAATGGAAAAAGACCATAGGCGATATTGATAAACGCGAAACTATCATGAACCGCTGGAACGTGGAGTTTAAGCACAGGCCTACGCCTGATTATTACCAGTCGTTCGGTTTGGGCTTTATGGAGTACTTTATGCTTGCCGAAGATATAGGCGCATCGCCGCTGCCGATACTGAATTGCGGTATGGCCTGCCAGTTCAATACCGGCCAGCTGGCTCCGCTGAACGAACTCGACCCCTATGTTCAGGATGCGCTTGATCTGATTGAATTTGCCAATGGCTCAGCAGATACCAAATGGGGCAGGCTGCGTACAGAATTAGGCCATCCGGCGCCTTTTAACCTAAAAATGATAGGTGTTGGTAATGAGCAATGGGGCGATCAGTACATTGAACGCTGGAAGATATTTGAAAAGGCTTTAAAGGATAAATATCCGTACATCAAGCTGGTATCAAGCGTTGGCCCCGATCCGGATGGCGACAGGTTCAACTTTCTGAATAAAACCTTCAGGGAATTGCATGCCGACATATTGGATGAGCATTATTACCGCTCGCCGCAATGGTTTTTAGACAATGTAAAGCGCTACGATAATTACGATCGTAAAGGCCCCAAAATATTTGCCGGCGAGTATGCTGCGCAAAGCGT
>JBQCIS010000206.1:0-11745 GCA_051953515.1 Mucilaginibacter sp. | reverse complement strand
GAACGAACGACCCGAATATTTACGCCATAGGCGAGATAGCTGAATTTGAAGGTACCCTGTACGGTATTACTGCTGCCGCCGAACAACAGGCGGCGGTGGTTGCCGGTTATATGAACGGCGATATTGCCAGCTATTACAAGGGCAGCCTTTTCATGAACATCATTAAAATACATGGGTTCGACCTGTGCAGTATCGGCCTATCTGAATGCCCTGAAGATCCGGAATACGAGGAGGTGGTATTTACCGATAAGGCCAAGCGCTACTATAAAAAATGCATTATCCACCGCGATAGGCTGGTGGGCACCATACTGATCGGCGACAAAAGCGAGTTTCTTGAATTTAAGGACCTTATAGCCAACAAAACCGAACTGAGTGAAAAACGCATGCAACTATTGCGAAGCGGCAACAAGGCCGACCCTGTTTTGGGTAAGCTGGTATGCAGTTGCAATAACGTAGGTAGTGAAAACATTAATAAAAAAATTGATGAAGGCTGCGATAATATGAAAGACCTGTGCGCGGCAACGGGCGCGGGCACAGGTTGCGGGTCATGCCGGCCCGAAGTGAAGCGCCTGCTGGAAGAGAAGCTGAAACTGATAGCACAAATGTAATATGGCAACAGAACACGTTATCAAGATCAATTTGCCGGGGGGCATTACCTCGGCGGGCGACCTTTACGAGATATTAGTGATCGCCGCTAATGCCGGTGCAAAGAGCGTGCGTTTCGGCAACCGGCAGCAATTGTTTTTTAATATTTCAGGCGATAGCCTGGAAGATATGGAAACGGCCATGTTCCAGGCAGACATTGATTTCGAAATAGATAACGATGAGTATCCTAATATCATCAGTTCATACGTCTGCGATACCATTTTTAACCAGGAAAGCTGGCTGAAAGAAGGCGTTTATCGTGATATTTTCGACCTTTTCAATTATCAGCCCCGGTTAAAGATCAATATAATTGACAGTCATCAAACTTTCATCCCCTTTTTCAGCGGGAACTTTAACTTTATCAGTTCGGAAGTAAGTAATTACTGGTATTTGTACGTCCGTTTTCCTAAAACCAACAAATTTTATTGCTGGCCGCAACTGATCTATTCGGATGATATTGCCGCCATCAGCAAAAAGGCGGAAGACGTGATCATGACCCATAAAAATCTGTTCTACGAACAACAAACTACCGACGAAAAGCTATTTTTTGATATGGTGACGCGGGGTTCAAGATTTCAGAGCCAAGCGCTGCAGAGCACATTAAATCTGCCTGATTTTAACCTGCCCTATTACGAGGGTTTCAATAAATACACCGGTAACAAATACTGGCTGGGTATTTACCGCCGAAACGAATTGTTTGATATTGATTTTTTGAAGGATGTATGTAACCTGTGCCTAAAAGAAAGGATAGGCCAGATCAACATTACACCGTGGAAATCTATCCTGATAAAAGGCATTGAACAGGCTCGGCGCGTAAACTGGGGCGTAATACTTGATCGTTACCGCCTTAATATCCGCCACGCTGCCAACGAACTGAACTGGCAGATAGAAGACCTGAGCGATGAGGGCCTCGCCCTGAAACAAAGGCTGGTACGCGAATTTGAAGAAGCCGACCTGCGTACCTATCGTTTATGTTTCACCATAAAAACCCGGCCTAAAAGCGGTTTACAGGGTTCGATTATCATCAAAACGCAGAAATCGGGCGAGTACGAGATATTGCATACGCATAATTTCAACCCTAATTCGAAAGAATACATCAGCTACAAAAGCGATGTAAACGAAAAAGACCTCGGCGCCGAACTGATACAATTGTGCTACAATTATTACCAGCTATCCATAAATAATAAGTATTCACCCGAGATTACGCAGGCGGAAACAGCAGCCTCTGTTAAGGAACTGCACCAACTTTACCAGTGCAAGCATTGCAAAACCGTATACGACAGCACTTACGGCGATGAAGAAAATAATATTGCTGCCGGTACGGATTTTATAACACTTGCCGCATATAGCTGCCCCGTTTGCAGTGCCGGCAAAGAAAGTTTTGAATTGGTTGCGGAAAGTGATAATTTGAGCCTATGGACAAATTAAGTACCGCATTTCAGCTTTTCGACGATTATAACAAACAAGATCCCCGCTCATTTGAATGGCAGGGTGAAGGCTATCCACAGGAATATTTCTTTGCCATAAAGCTGTACGATTGGGTGTTGAAACTTGAACCCGAGGCAGGCGAAGAACTGCTTCTGGCATCGCGCAGCCAGCATATCGGTCGCTGGGAGATGCCGCGTGAAACTTATCCGGAAGGCAGGGAAGCCTATCTGAAATGGCGCAAAGACCTGGCACAGCATCACGCTGATATTGCGGATAAACTAATGGAGGAAGCGGGCTATGGCAAGGAACTCATTGAGCGCGTAAACCAAATCATCTTAAAAAAGCGCATAAAGGTTGACCCCGATGTTCAGGCCATGGAAAACGCCCTTTGCCTGGTATTTCTTGAGTTTCAGTACGAGGATTTCAGAAAGAACTATGAAAATGATCCGGAGAAGATGATCAATATCCTCTATAAATCGCTATTGAAGATGGATTCTAAAGGCCATGCCTTCGCACTACAATTACAGTATTCAGCAGGAGGTTTGGCAATTATTGAGCAAGCGGTAGCTAAGATAAAGGCAAAGTGAATATTAATTGCCTGAGTTAGACGTCTCCTGTCTGCTCCTGTCACCCTGACTGATCATATTGATGAAGCTGCCCCATGCCAGCGGATTAAGCAACGGGTTGGGGGTTACAGAATGCTGGTTCATGATGCTGTTGTTCAGGTACTGGTAATTTTCGTCCTGTATTTCCTGCCCGTCGCGCGCCAGCGTGCTGCGCAGTGCCATTAAGGTTGTTCTGTTGATATTTTTTTTGGCAATTTCCAGATCATCGTCAGCAATTTTCATCGCCAGAAAATCCTTTTTGAATTCGTCCGTAGTAGCCCAAGGGAACACATGCGCCATTGGCAGGTTAATTACCTGTGGGTGCAGCACTATTTGTACGGTGTAGCTTTTCATTGAAGCATCAGACGACGGTATGATAATAGTAGCAGGCATATAACCTACACAGCTAAAGCGCAGGGTATCCTGCTGGTGCGCAACAAATGAAAAATAACCCTGATAATTTGAGATATATACCGTTTTGTTGGATGAAGTATTGGTGATACTTACATAAGGCACAATAGAGTTGGCGCTATCGGCATTATGCACAATACCACTAAACTGCACCAATGGCTTTTCTTGCGGAGCGGCGGCAGTTTGCACCTGTTTTGTTTGCGCAAAAACCGCTGTACCTGTAATTAAAAATAATATAGCGAATATATACCTCATTTTGGCAGCTGCCTTGTGTTATTTATTACGCAAACGCGTTAAATTTTGTTTACCGGATAACCGTAAATATACATTAATAGTATATGGCATAGTGCTATTTAACACAAATTAACACTACCTTAAATTTTCAGGAAGCACAGCATTCGGATCATCAATATCCGTCAGATTTATGGCCTCTATTCCTGCAATTTCCGGCACAGCTTTTTTTATAGCCTGCTCTATGCCGGCCTTCAATGTCATGATGCTCATTGGGCATGAACCACAGGCGCCCAATAATTTAAGCCTGACAATATGATCAGGCGTGATCTCCTCAACCGATACATTACCGCCATCAGTTTCCAGATACGGTCTTATCGTATCCAAAGCTGCTTCCACCTGTTCTAATAAACTCATTTTTACTTATTTATAATGTAAAGATATAAAAAAGAGTCAAGAAGCAAGAAAATGAGAAGCCAGATGATAAGATACAGGATAACTCTTATAAACTATCCATCTATGCTATATTTTTTCTTGTTTCTTACATCTTGTTTTCCTGTATCTGCCCTCTGTTTCTAAACCTTATCTAAAACCTTCGCGTTTGATATCGACACCTGCTGCGCTACACGCTGCGCCATATCAATAAACGCTTTGGATTGTACCGAATATTCATCCAGCACAATAGGCTCGCCTGCATCGCCTGAGTCACTGATGCCTTTTACGAGCGGTATTTCGCCCAGAAAAGGCACATCCAGCATGTTGGCAAGCCGCTCGCCGCCACCCTGTCCGAAAATGTAATATTTATTTTCTGGCAGTTCAGCCGGAGTGAAGTACGACATATTTTCCACTATACCCAACAGCGGCACATTAATAGCATCCATCATAAACATGCCTATGCCTTTTTTTGCGTCAGCCAACGCCACATTCTGCGGGGTGGTAACGATCACTGCGCCAGTAACCGGGAACGTTTGGGTGATGGTAATATGGATATCACCAGTACCCGGCGGCAAATCCACCACAAGATAATCCAGTTCGCCCCAATCAGCATCGTTGAATAGTTGCTTAATGGCTGTTGAAGCCATCGGGCCGCGCCATGGCACCGGCTGGTTAGGATCAGTAAAGAAACCGATGGATAACAACTTTATGCCAAATTTTTCGATCGGTTCGATACGCGTTTTGCCGTCAGCCTGACTGGCGCGCGGCTTGGCGCCTTCCAGTCCGAACATGATCGGGATGGACGGGCCATAAATATCGGCATCCACCAAACCCACCTTCGAGCCAGCTTTTGCCAGTCCCAAAGCCAGGTTTACCGCCACAGTTGATTTACCCACACCGCCTTTGCCCGAAGCCACCGCGATAATATTTTTAACACCGGGTACGCCGGTATTTTTCTGAGTGGTAACGCGCGAGGTCATGTTGATGTGGATATCCGCATCCTTGCTTACAAAGTGCAAAATAGCATTACGACAAGCATTTTCGATCATCGCCTTCAACGGACAAGCCGGTGTAGTTAATATTACCGAAAAACTAACCCGGTTGCCATCGATATGAATATCCTGAACCATATTAAGCGTAACCAGATCCTTTTTCAGATCGGGTTCTTCAACGTTGCTCAATGCCTGTAATACCTGCTCTTTTGTAATTGACGCCATATAGAATGCAAATTTACGAAATGAGTGGCGTTTAGTGTCATTGGAATGATAAAATGCGTTGACGGAACTTTATCAAATATTTTGTAAGTTCGATTATGGTAGGAATATGGATTATAATTGTATTTTATGTGGCATTTTATATCACCTCGCCTTTATTAACAATTTTTCATGAACTCGGGCACGCTCTGGCATATCTTGCATTAACCAAACCTGGCAAAATTGACGTGTTTATCGGATCCTATGGAAACAAATCATCTTCTTTTCATTTTCGAATAAGTAAGCTAAACTTTTATATAAGAAAATCATTCCCATTTATTAGGAGCGGGGGATCATGCCAAAGTGACACTTGGGAACAGGATTACATCAAAAATCTTATAATTCTATTAGCAGGACCCTTTTTTACTGTTATCGCTTCATGTTTAATGGGGATTATTGTTTTTAATTCCAATGTTTTTGGTCTGGTTAAGTTATTTTGCTTTGCATGTATCATTTTCTCAGTCGCCAAACTTTATATCAACCTAAAACCCAATACAATAAAATTGAAAAGCGGACGAGAAATTGATAATGATGGCAAACAAATTGCTTTTATGTTCAGGTTAAGAAAACACTGGGATGAATATATTGATGCTTTAAAAATGATTAATCAATATGAATATCCTACAGCTATAAATACTCTTGAATCGATTTTACAAAGCAATCCGGGTGAGGAGAGAATATTAGAATTGTTAACCGATAGTTTACTTCAGGAGCGAAAATTTAATGAAGCATTATTCTATTATGAGGAGCTCGAAAAAATAAAAGAATTGAGTTGCGCACAGTTATTAAACAGAGCATGTGCTCAGTCGTTTACAGGGAGTCATGAAGCAGCTATAAAGAATTATCGTGAAGTACTAAATAATGATAGTGACAATAATATTGCGTTGCATAACCTTGCCTATTCTTTAGCAGAATCGGGAGACTATATTGAAGCAGAAGATTTATTGAAGATGTTACTGGAACTAAATCCAGAGTTTGTTCATACCTATGGCACATTAGGTTATTTAAAAATACTTAATGGTGAATTAGATGAGGGAAAATCACTAATTGAAAAAAGCCTTGTTGCTGATCCAAATGATGCTTATGCATACAAAGCATTGGGTATATATCATTTCAAAAAAGGGAGTACTGAAGCTGCAGAATCAGCATTTAAAAAGGCTAAAGAATGCGATAATCTAATCGATTTAAGCGCTTATTCAGCATATTTTAAAACAGATGAGATAGAAACTTAACTTAAATAGCTTCTTACCTATGGGATCACAAACAAAACAGGCCACTCTCTGGGGTCAGCGCCCCGATGATTGGGCCGCCTACCAGGAAAAAACCGGGAATGCTGGTTATGAGCATGCCCTCAATCTATTGAAATTAACTGGCCGTGATGTATTGCTGGATGTAGGCTGCGGCACAGGCATCTTCTGCCACATGGCATGGGAAACCGGCGCAAAAGTAACCGGCATAGATGCTACTGCCGAACTGATCGCCATTGCCAAAAGGCGTGTGCCCAAAGTACCATTCTCAGTTGGTGAAATGGAGCAGTTACCCTTTGAGAACGATTGTTTTGATGTGGTAACGGGCTTTAATTCCTTCCAGTATGCCGAAAACACCAAAAACGCGTTAACAGAAGCTCAACGCGTGCTGAAATCCGGCGGAAAACTTACGGCCATGATATGGGGCGATCGCGAAGATTGCGAAGCTGCAAGTTTTTTGAAAGCCGCAGGCAGCCTGATGCCACCACCGCCACCCGGCGCACCGGGTCCTTTCGCACTCACAGAAAACCATTTGCTGGAAAGTATTTTAGAAGAGATCGGTTTTAAAGTGATCGATAATTGCGATGTTACTTCTATATGGGAATACCCCGATAAAGAAACCGCGCTAAAGGGCCTGATCTCTGCCGGACCAACCGCGAGCGCTATTGCGTATAGCGGATTGGATAAGGTATTAGAAGTTGTAGGCGCGTCGATCGATCCGTTTGTGAAAGGTGGTGGGCGAGTGGTTTACCGCAACAAGTTTAGAGTGGTTACCGCTGTGAAATAGTCGGTCTATGTAGTTAAAAACTTGCCATGCTTAAGTACGGGCTGGAAGACCGCACAAGCAAAGCAAAACTGCCATTTACTTCCACTTCCTTTTTAACCAAGCCCTTACCGGCTCATCGTAATATTTCAAGCTCAGGTATGCGAACAGTATAGACACCACAAAAGTGAGTACACCATACCAAAGTGCTCCTGCAAAATGCGGCTCTTTCGTATGGTTGCTTAGCCAGCCGGTATACATATAGATAAACGCATAATGGGTAATGTAGATAGGGTACGAAATATCGCCTAAAAATTTACACACCTTGCTCCCCGTTTTACTTTTGATATTGCCGCTGGCACCGAGGTAAACAATAAGCGGGAATATGAAGATGATACTCAAAGATTCATAAATGCCGTTCATCCAGTTATGCTGGGCGTCGCCAATTCTTGGCATACCCAGTATAATGCATAGCAAAACGCTGCATAGCAGAAAAGCATTTTTGATACTACCCGGCTTCACTATCCGAGAAAGCAGCAACCCCGCAAAGAACGGATACAGCAGCCGGGTAAAACCTATACGTAATTGCTGTGCGTTCACCGACCAGCCGCCAATCACATCTCCCGCTTTACCCCTTACCGTATATTCAATCAATACGCCGGCAAATATTATCACCAATATGGTTAACGCTGTTTTAGAGAGTTTGCGCAGGCCGATAGCATATAGAATGTTGGCGATATATTCAAAAAACAGCGACCATCCCGGCCCGTCCAACGGATGCATCTCCTGCCAGCCGCGTATGTCCCACGAAACGGGTATGGGAATGAGTGTAAATCCGATGAGCATAATTAGCAGCATTTTCCATACCGGCACCGTATGGATCATGGGAAATGCGGCCGAATCGCCAAAATAAAAGCAGATTGCACCAATAATCATCCCCATTATCACCATCGGCTGCAGGCGCTCAAGACGGCGTTTAAAAAAGCCGCCGATACTTAGCTTTGTCCAGCGGTCGTCATAAGCATAACCGATTACAAAGCCCGATAGCACAAAGAAAAAATCAACCGCCAAATACCCATGATTAATAATCTGTCCATACGGAGGATTAGGATCATTCGGCTCGAAAATATGGAAAGCAACAACTATCATTGCCGCCACGCCTCGAAGCCCATCCAGGATAAGATAATGAGGTTTGGTTTTTATAGAATTTGCGTCAACATGCATAATTAAGGTTATAATTAGCCGTAAAATAAGATATTTTAGTTAAACGAAGAATGGTTGATCCGATGAACGCTTAATTCGGAGCATTTTGTAGTAATAACATCCACTTAACAACTCGCTTAATCAATACAATCGCTCATTTT
This sequence comes from Mucilaginibacter sp., assembly GCA_051953515.1. Classification (GTDB taxonomy): domain Bacteria; phylum Bacteroidota; class Bacteroidia; order Sphingobacteriales; family Sphingobacteriaceae; genus Mucilaginibacter. Next base: position 3,363 of record JBQCIS010000206.1, on the reverse strand, counting down.
ATTAAAACAACATCAAAAAGAAACATTTTACATTTCCCAGCGTTTGTATCGCATAAGATTTACTTTAGTTTTGAAGAAATAATATTAGATGCGCCGTCTTCAGCCTAAGCATAAGAAATATCTCCGCGTAGCCGGAATTGTTATCGTTTTCATTTTTATACTCCTTTTAATTGGTGGTTATATTGTTTACTCCAAGCGTGAAGCACTGCTTAAGCATGAGCTTACCAAAATAGAAGCCAGCGCTAAAGAAAAATACAATCTCGATATAAAGTTTGGCTCGGCAGACTTTACCGGAGTTAATACGGTGGCCTTTTCCAACATCAGCATCGTTCCTGAAAACCGCGACAGCCTTTTAAGCATTAAAAAACTCTCTATCACGGTAAAACTGCTGCCATTAATTTCAGGTAATGTAAAACTGGCGGATGTGTTGTTGGAGGATGGGCATCTGAACCTCAGCGATACCAACCATGTAAAGAATTTTGATTTTCTGTTTAAAAAGCGGAAGGATTCAACCGAGCGGCATAAATCAAGCCTGGCTACGCTGGCCAATAACCTTATGAATGAGTTCCTGTACAAAATACCGGATAATCTCTATCTGAAAAACTTCCTGTTCACCTTTAAAAAAGACAGCACCACTTTGAGGCTGCTTACCACTACGGCAACTATAAAAGACGGCCAGCTTACTTCAACCATCAAGGTGAACGGCAATGAATCTACCTGGCACTTTGACGGCAAAATGCACCCGTCTGACAAAGACATCGACGTAAAACTTTATGCGGAAGGTAAAAAAGTAGAATTGCCATTCATACAGCAGAAATACAACACAATTGTAAGTTTTGATACCATTGGCACGCGGCTGGAAAAAGTAGAACATAGCGATGGCGAAACCAGGATATTCGGCTCCTGGTCGGTACGCAACCTGCTTATTAACAACCGTAAACTGGCCGAAGGCGACATTACGGTACCCAATGCCTCTATCGATGCTAATGTGTTTGTAGGCGATAATTATATTTCACTTGATAGCACCTCTACCATCCACCTGCGGAAAATCTCCGGGCACCCATATATTAAATATACACTAAGCCCGGTAAAAATATACGAGTTGAAAATGAATACCGGCTGGATGAATGCGCAGGATATGTTCGATTCCTTCCCCGGGGGCATGTTTGAATCATTGCAGGGCATAAAAGTGCGTGGCAAACTCAATTACAGCCTTAACTTCTTCCTGGATACGTCCAATCCCGACAGTGTGCAATTCAATTCATCTTTAAATAAAGATGGCTTCCATATTCTGCAATTCGGCAAGACCGATCTCACCAAGCTGAACCGTCCATTCGTACAAACGCCTTATGAGCCGAAAGATCCGGCCCGGCCATTCACTGTAGGCCCCTCAAACCCGAATTACACCCCGCTTCAGGATATTGCGATAGATACCCGCAACGCGGTTATGACCTCAGAAGATCCTTCGTTCTATTATAACAACGGGTTTGTAGAGGAATCTATCCGGAAATCCATCGCTACGGACTTTAAGAAGAAAAAATTCTCGCGTGGGGGCAGTACCATTTCCATGCAACTAATCCGTAACACGTTCCTTGACAGGGATAAAAACCTGTCGCGCAAGGTTGAAGAAATACTGCTGGTATGGCTCATTGAGAACGACCACCTCATGACCAAAGACCGCATGCTGGAAGTATATTTCAATATTGTGGAATGGGGGTATCATGTTTATGGCATCGGCCAGGCCGCGCGCTACTACTTTGATAAAACGCCTGCCGAACTGACGTTGGGCGAAAGTATTTTCCTGGCCAGCATATTGCCGCATCCAAAGGCAGGCCTGTATGCCTTTATGGGCGATGGCACTTTACGACCGGGGCTGCACGGCTATTTTAACCTGATCGGTAACCTGATGGCCGGGCATGGCAAAATCCAACGTGACAGTAATGCGTATGGTTTTTATGACGTGCGGTTAAAAGAGAGCCTGCGCCGCGAAGTGGGTTCGGTTGATACTGCCAAGGTGGATAAGATCCTCAGTCATGATAACAATAACGATGAAGATGATGACACCGGCGCCATACCGGTTGTTGAGCCCGCAAAGAAGCAGAGTTTTTTCCAGCGGCTGTTTGGCGGCAAACGCGATACCACGAAAAAAGAAATAAAATCTGACAATAAAACGGTAACCGTGAACATAAACGGCAAGCAATTTACCATTGATACCACCGGCAAAACCCGTAAGCAGGTTAGGCAGGAAAAGCGCGCGCTGAAGAAAGCCGAAAAAGAACGCGAACAGGAAATGCAGCAGCAAAACAATGGACAGTAAAATCTGTTGCCCAAAAAGACGTTTAATTGCTGGTTGAATTAAAATAAAACGCACAATATTTGATTGTTGTGAAATTAATAGACTTGTTTTTATATATTTGAGGTGTACACAAAGCGAAACCAAATTTTCGCTCTTTTAAATTTTTTTTGATGAACATATTTGTAGGAAGCCTTCCTTTTAAATTACAGGAAGCCGATTTAAAACAACTTTTTGAAGCCTATGGCGAAGTAAGCTCCGTTAAGTTAATCAATGACAGAGAAACCGGCAGAAGCAAAGGTTTCGGATTTGTAGAAATGCCTGACGATGAAAGTGCTCAGCAAGCTATAGAAGCCTTAAATGGCTCAGAAGTTGGCGGCAGGAATATCGCTGTAAGCCAGGCAGAAGAAAGAAAACCAAGCGGTGGTAATCGCGGTGGCTATGGCGGCGGTGGTAACCGTGGTGGTGGCTATGGCGGCGGCAACCGTGGCGGCGGCTATTCAAGAGAAAACAGAGGTGGCGGCGGTGGTCGTTACTAATCGATAATATTATTAGCATTAGCAACCAAACGCCGGATGAATGTTTCCGGCGTTTGGTTTTACAATGTTGATATTTTTCTTCCTGTATATTTACAGGGCTGTTTCCTTCTATAAAAAACTTTAGTAATTTTATTGGGCTGTAATTTTATCACATATCCCAATTAATGAAACTAAAGTGGCTGTTTATTCCGCTATGTGTGCTTTTTATACTGCAAAGCTGTAAGAAGGACCACTATAAACCTGATCCTATCCATTCCGATAACACCAATACCGGATCAACTCCCCAACATAAACTTACCATAACCAACACGCTGCAAAGCAACATGGTGGTGCAACGTGATAAACCATTTAAAATATGGGGAGCGGCAGACGCAAATGCCAATATCACTGTTAATGCAAGCTGGCACGATGGGCCATTAACTACAACAGCTGACGGCGCCGGTAATTGGAGTGTTATTATACCCGCTGCTGCTGCTAATGCCACACCGCAAACCATCAACATCAGCGGTAATTCAAAAACCATTATCTTAG
>JBQCIS010000205.1:0-5933 GCA_051953515.1 Mucilaginibacter sp. | reverse complement strand
AGTAACCAAAAGATCAAGCCGGAAAAAACCTTCAGCCCGCAGGCAAACACCCGGTCCGGTTTTCCGTCAGGCCTTTGCCCGCTTTTATCTGTTACTTGTTCAGTTGTTAACTGACGCCTACATCAAATTAATCTTCGCGTTTTCAGCTTCGAATACAGAATCGATCAGTAGGTCTTTTTGTTTCGATGCGGCTACAGCCAGCTGATCGCAGCGCTCATTTTCGGGGTGGCCATTATGCCCGCGTACCCACACAAAGTTTATCCGGTGCAGTTTGCTTAGTTCGAGGTAACGCAGCCACAGGTCTTTATTCTTCTTATCCTTAAAGCCTTTTGCAACCCATCCGTGTACCCAACGCTTTTCAATGGCATCTATCACATATTTCGAGTCGGAATGAATGGTGACCGTCTGATTTAGGTTTTTCAATGCTTCCAGCGCTTTTATCACCGCCAATAACTCCATACGGTTATTGGTGGTTTTGCGGTAACCGGCAGAAAGTTCTTTATAATGTTGTCCGGAACGCAATATCACGCCATAACCACCCGGTCCGGGGTTTCCGCTTGAAGCGCCGTCTGTGTAGATTTCGATCATTTGCCCCCAGCCCCCTAAAGGGGGAGTAATTAAGTGTGCAAGGTAAGAAAAAATATGGGCTCTTGTTCCCCCTTCAGGGGGGTTAGGGGGTTAAGCGCTTCACCTTCAGTCTTAACGAATTACCGATCACTATAACATCAGAAAAAGCCATGGCAAACGCACCGACCATCGGGTTCAGGAAACCCAAAGCGGCAATAGGTATCGCAACAACATTGTAGGCGAATGCCCAGAACAGGTTTTGCCTGATAGTAAGCATGGTATGCTTGCTGATCTGCAGGAATTTTACCACCGAGTGAAGATCGGTATTCAACAGTACCACCTTTGCCGATTGTATGGCCACCTGGCTGGCATCGTTCATAGACACGCCCACATCTGCCTGGGTAAGGGCAGGGGCGTCGTTTATACCATCGCCGATCATGATGGTTTTACCCTTTTGGTGATAAATGTCTATAACGGTAAGCTTTTCGTCTGGCAGTTTCTCGGCATGAATGTCTGTAATGCCTACAGCCTGCGCAACTTTTAAGCAGCGGTTGTATTTATCGCCACTAAGCAGTACCGGTGAAATATGCATTTTCTTTAGCTGCGCAATCAGTTCGGTAGCGCCGTCCCTCAACTCGTCATCAATAGCAATCTGCGCCAGTAATTGCTGGTTTTTATATAACGCAAGATTAAATTCACCACTTTCTCCAGCCTTTGATGTACCTAAAAAGTAGTGGTTGTTGTCAACATCTTCTGCGCGCATACCGAGGCCCTTTTCTTCGGTTACCTGCCGAAGGATAAACTTTTGTTTGGGCAGCGGTTTCAACTCATTCACCAGCGAACGTGCTATCGGGTGATTGGAGCGTTCTTCAATGGCGCTGATAATGCCGCGTACGCTTTCAATATCTGCGCCGCCTTCAACTTTAATATCCTGTATACGGAACTTACCGGTGGTCAGCGTCCCGGTTTTATCGAATACTACAAATTTGGTGTTGGAAACGGCCTCTATCGTGTCGCCGCCTTTTATCAATACGCCATTCTTCGCGGCCCGTCCTAAACCAACCATTACAGCTGTAGGCGTAGCCAACCCCATTGCGCATGGGCATGATATTACCAATACGGCAATGGCGCTCATTAAAGCTGTTTGAACGCTTGTATGTGCCATTAAATACGTGAGAGCGAATGTAATGAGCGAAATAAGCATTACCGCAGGTACAAATATGGAAGCCACCTTGTCGCCCAGCTTTTGTACCGGCGGTTTGGCGGCCTGTGCCTTTTTCATCAGTTCGATGATCTGCGACAGTACGGTATTGGAGCCAACTTTAGTAACGATCATGTGGATATTGCCATGCTGAACGATAGTGCCGCCGATAACCTTATCATATTTCCCCTTTTCAACGGGCAGGCTTTCGCCGGTAAGCATCGATTCGTCTACCGACGCATTGCCTGACAATACATCGCCGTCAACCGGTATCTTATCGCCCTCGTTTACAATCAGCGTATCGCCCGGGCGAACTTCTTTGGCACTGATCACTTCTATTTCGCCGTTCACAATACGGTTAGCCATCACTTGCTGAATTTTTACCAGGTCTTTAACGGCTGAGGTAGTTTGCGTAACCGACCGCTTTTCAAAAACATTGCCCAGTAATACCAGGGTGATAATGGTGGCGCAGGTTTCGTAAAAGAGGTATTTATCGCCAAGGTTTTCAACCGTGCCTATCAGGCTGTAGATAAAAGCGGCAGTTGAGCCGACGAATATCAGCACATCCATATTGGGTACACCGTTTTTTACAGAGCCCCACGCACTTTTACCAAAATGCAGGCATCCTACCAAAAATACAGGGATACACAATGCCAGCTGAACCAGCGGATTATGCAGAAAGCCCCAGGGCAGGAGCATGTGTAACAGCAGCGGAGCAGTGAAAATGGCGCAGAAAATAAACTTGTTCTCCACCTTTTCATAAAATTTGGGTTGGTGAAGCGCCGGATCATCAACCACCTTAAAGCCCAGTTGCTCAATTCCTTTTATAATATCGGGTACTTTTGATTCGTTATCAACAGAGAACTTAACCTCTTCGCCCGCAAAGTCGACAAGTATATTTTGCAGGCCTTTTTTCTCCAGCATATTATGGACAGACATTGCGCAATTATTGCAGTGCATGCCTGTTACATTCAGTTCAATTAATTGTTCAGCCATATAACAAAGGTATTGTGTATAGCTGTTTTACAGGTAAATTGAATGTAATATTAAAAAGGTTTTGCATTTACTCGTGAAGATTTATACATTTGCACTCCCCAAAAAGGACACGGTGGATGTAGCTCAGTCGGTTAGAGCACCAGATTGTGGTTCTGGGGGTCGCCGGTTCGAGCCCGGTCTTCCACCCACCGTATAAAGCCCGTTTACAGATGTAAAAGGGCTTTTTTTATGCCTTAAAGGCAGTTTTTCTATAATTCAGGTTGAGCGGTGTTTCGCTCACTTTGACATGAAAATCTGCTCAACTTGACGAAAATGTTTTACAAATGTTTTACAAAAATCGTCAGTATGGCAACTATCAGAGAGGTTGTTCTAAAACATCACAAAAAGTCCGACGGAACTTATAATGTTAAGTACCGTGTTACTCATAACAGAAAAGCTTCCTACATTAATTCTTTACACTTCGTATGCGATAAGCAGCTAAAAAAAGACTTGTCGATTAAAGACACATTTTTGCTCGCTGTAATCTCCTCAGAACTGGCAGAATACAGGAAAAAAATTAAGCAAGATTGGTCATTTGGCGGATCAGTTAGATATTAAAGAACTGGTAAGCTGGCTTGTGGAAGACCAAGCGAACGATTACATTGATTTCATCGCTTTTGGCAGGAGTTACACGGCATCACTACGAAAAGGCGGCCACATTGGATCCGCTAATAATTTAAACACCGTATTGAATAGCCTTTGTGATTACTTTAAGATAACTACGGTAGAAATAACCAAAATCAATTCGTTCATGTTGCCCGAATATGAGTCTTATTTACGTTCGGAACGCAAACTAACGAGGACTAACCAATTCAAAAAGCAGGTGACCTACCTGGTCAAGGGTATGTCCAATGCAGGTGTCTACAACCACATGCGAGATCTGCGTCTTTTGTTTAATGCCGCGCGTGACAAGTACAATGATGAGGACCGGGGCATAATCAAGATTCGTCATTACCCCTTCAAGAAATATAAGATTGGGGAGGCGCCTGCATCGAAAAAGAAAGCCAGGACAATCGATGAAGTTGTTGCGATCCGCGATTTCGAATGCGCGCCTGGAAGTAGGGCTCAGCTCGGCCGTGACATGTTTATGCTTTCCTTTTACTTGTGCGGTATGAATTCAGTTGACATTTATAATTACGAAGGGAAAGGTGAAAAAAGGGTAGAATATTGCCGTGCCAAGACGACTGACCGGCGGAAAGACAAGGCATTTATAAGTATTAAATTAATACCAGAAGCAAGGATTATCTTAAAACAGTATGCCGGGGAATTAAAGTCTAGGTATGCTGACGCAAAGAATTTCAATAAGGCGATCAATAAAGGGTTGTCTCAGATTGCGATAACACTTAACCTGAGCTCCCTGACCCATTATGATGCTCGTCATAGCGTTGGCACATGGGCGCGGAATATTTGTCGTTTTTCGAAAGACGATGTGGCAATGGCGCTCAATCACATCGATCAAGGGCGCAAAACGACAGACATCTATATTGACACCGATTGGACCATTATAGATGAGCTTCAGAATGATATTGCAAACTTAATTCGCGGAGAGATAAAGCCGAACAAATTAGCGGAACAAGATACAGGGCCCGAATTTGCCCGTAAGTTGATGCGAGTCTTGAATGAGTAAGCGATTATATACTATGACGTTACAAAACCGCATTAAAGGCCATCTGACTGTTAATCAGAGGGTCGCTGGTTCGAGCCCAGCCTCAGGAGCAAAGCCCCACACGCCAGTGGGGCTTTTTATTTTCAATAAAAATGGCCTAATTTGAGCGTGAAAGCACTTTTTGTTTTTTTGATGAATTAATCATCTGCCCTCAGACTTAGAGGCACTGGCAATACTGGCATGGATATCCTGAAAAGCCGAAGGCCCCGCCGTTACTCCTTGGGTTAGACTTATATGCTCGACATAAAAACGGTAACACGTTTCCGGTGGAGATAAGTCTTGGTAATCGTCATATGTTTAGTTTAACTCGGAACTTGGGCTGAAACTGCACCGGTTATTAAAATGAGCAAAACAAGGGTTAACATTGCTTTCATATGCGCGTTTTTCTTCAAAATTAAAGGCTGATAATGAAGTTTATGTTACGTCGAAGTAAAAACACCGTGAAGCCTGCTGGGCGTAGTCCAAATTAAAGATTAAGTAACTGATTTGCAGCTGCTAATTCAAACCAGTCAAGCTTGCTTTAAAAAACTCCGATTTAAGTGCCATTGAGCCAAAGCCCTCAATCTTGCAGTCAATATTGTGAACGTTGTCTACCAGCCGGATATTTTTACCTTGAACTTTTTTAACTGTGTTGACTAATATTCAATTATCATTTTGCTGTCAGATTAAAATTTAGTGGTTAAGTACATTTGTTTATATTGAACACTGTTCGATAATTTTGTTGTGTTTAAAAAATTAATCAAATAGTCATGAAAAAAGCATTGATCACAGGAGCAAGCGGCGGCATAGGGCTGGAAACAGCCAGACGCCTGGCTGCTCAAAACTACCAGGTAACACTGGTAGCCCGTAGCGAGGGAAAATTAAATAAGGCAGTAAAAGATCTGGATAGCGACGGTCACAGTATTTTGGTTGCGGACCTGACGGATAAAAACGACCTGCAAAAACTGGTTAACCATCTAAAAACAGAGAAATATGATGTCCTGATCAATAATGCAGGCGCGGGTATTTACGGAAAATTTATTGAGATCCCATTGGATGAGCAGCTGGCAACCATGCAGCTTAATATGAATGCCCTGGTAACGCTGTCTTATGCATTTTTACAAAATGCCAGATCAGGGGATGCTTTGGTAAACATTGGTTCCATGCTTGCCCATTCTTCCCTTCCTGGCGGTTCAGTTTATGCAGCTACCAAAAGCTTTGTCGCCAATTTCTCGGAATCACTGTGGTATGAGTTTAAGAAAAAAGGTGTTTTTGTGATGGGTTTTAACCCTGGTGCCGCAGCCTCAGACTTTCATGCAAATGCAGGCGGGCATACTAGCGATTTTCCGAAATTTGTAATCTCTTCTGTTGAGGATGTCGCCAGAGAACTGGTTAAAGCGTTGGAAAATAGACGGAAACCAAGAGTTGTACAGGGTTGGAAAAACAGATTCATGCTGTTTGGATTCAAATTGTTGAGCCGAAAAT
>JBQCIS010000204.1:0-8833 GCA_051953515.1 Mucilaginibacter sp. | reverse complement strand
AAACAAACCGGACAGGTAGACACCCCGCTGGCCGTGGAGCATGGCACCGGCATATATCTCATCTCCCACCCTACGCCCAAATTTAACCTGCTATATCAACATACACTTGCGCAGCGCCTGAACGAGTAAAAATCACCTGCTGATCAATTGTTTTTCAGACCGATCTCGTTATGATCGTAATCTGTCAGAAACTCGTTTTGTGTAAAAAAGTCAATGCTAACAATAGAGCGATAATCGTTTGAATTATTGGGATTTTGTACTGTAGTTAAATTATTGTTTGCTGTAACGGTGTAATTGAACTTAAAGCCACGATTAGTGGTTATGCCAACCACCGTACCACTTGGCAAAGCGCCAAGGCTGTTTAACGTTTTATTTACGCTGTTAGCTTTAGGGTCTTCGATAAGCGTGATGGAGGGTGTGCCTGTATCAAACAATATTTCAGCAGCGGTGCTGTTGGAGCCGTAAGTGATCGTAGCCGGTATGTTCGGCGAATAGCCGCCATCTGTAGAATAACCCAGCGGATGCATAATAAAACCCGACGAAAAGCGGTCTGCCGATGTTAGGCCCGCTGTAAAAAGACCCGCCACATACGTACCGGAACTATTAAAATCTGCATTATTCAGCATGGCCAGCTTAAAGCCCTTTGTAAGCCCTGTGCCAGGATTATAAATACTCATCGGGCTAACTATATTTTTATTGGTAAAGCTAAAGCCGGTGCCTACACCAAAAATATCTGCCGAATGCGGCGGATATTGATTCTTATTTGCATCAAGTATCTTGTAATACAAAAAAAACGGTACTCTTTTAATATTGATACTGCCTTTATTATCGCCAACGGTAAAATCGGCATAAGCAAGGTTGCCATACTCCACTGTTGGTGCATTTGCGTCGCCATAGCTCATAGTGGCTGTCTGGTTAGTAATGGTTATACCATTTACAACTACCGAATCGCCGGTAATCTGTATGCCGGCACTGCTGATCATGGATGCGGGGATAATATCAGTTGCATCAAGCGTTAGACCTGTCGAGCCCGTATCAAAAACCAAAGGATAGTCTACCGTTTTTGTGCCGATTTGCGATATGGGTATAAATATGCGGTTATCGGTACCGGTGCCGTACTCTATTAAACCGAACGTAACAGGCTTGGCCGTAACAACCGTAGTGGTTTGGGGTTTAGGATTACTTTTTCCGCACGACGACATCAATGCGGTTATAAATAAGCCTGCTATAATATATAGGTTATTGTACAAATGTTTGTTCTTCATATTATCCTTCGCTCCCCTTATTGTGTTAGTTATAGATGTGCTGAATATAAGCATTATATCTATACTACAGTCGGGGTTTATAAAATGTTGTTCATTTACATTTATTGAGTTATCGGCACTGTTTTGGCCTTCAAATTCCATCCGTCAATGCTCAATAACGGAGCAGACGGATACTGTTTGGCATCATATTGCAGCCATACCGATACGGTTTTACCAGGTAAAACGGTTACATAATTATCATTATAAAATACAGGCAGCAACCGGTCGCCGGTTTTGGCATCAACCAGTGTCAGGTGATTGAAAAACGCCGGCACAGCACCATCCGGATTAGTTAATTCAACTTTTATTGATCCTGCTTTTTCATACTTCGCAGCTATCTGCAATTGCGATGCAGCCATCTTTTGCAAACCTGAGTATTCGCCTTTTTCATTAGGCAACCAGTAAATGTTCTGATCGATCAGCTTTTTATTATAATCATACAACTCCAGATCAAGAAAGGCACCATCGCTTTTTGCAAGGCGTTCAAGGTCTTCTTTTACTGAAAAATAGCGTTTAACGGTTGATGGTGTAACATCTTCAAATATCTGCGACAGCTGCGTTGCCTTTCCGTTAATGTCGTACGCTTTGGCTACAAGCAGCATATTGCTATGCGTTTTAAAAGTATTATTGGCTATCATTACCATTCCATCGCTTTGGTTAAACATTACGTGCAAAGGCTTACTGCCATTATGCAGGCCATAAAGACAAGCGTTCGGATCAAGGTAGTAGTCATACATCTGACCGCGCATAGCCGTCCAGGGGTTTTGCGTTTTCCAGATGATAAAGCCGGTATACCAATCCCACATGTGCGATGTGAAGCCCTCGGCCAATGCGCGGTACTGGTCGTAATTTACCAGTTGGGCTTTCGCGGCGAAGTCTTCCATATCTTTCGGTTTACCATATTTATCGATAAACTCGTCGTAGCCAATATATTTATGGTAATCCCATACCTTATCATTACTGGTTTTACCGGTTTTGTCATCATATTCAGGTATCACCATGTCTTCCGCCGGTATGAAACGCTTCAGCGAGGTGTAATCATTGATACCAACCGAACCTACTTCCGAGTTGAACGGATAAGTACGATTATCCCAGAAAGCCGATAGTGGCTGTATGCCATAAGGCCCGTCGCCATTACCGCCCAATACATTGCGCGACATTTCTTCGGAGTTTGAATACGGGATGAACCAGCGGGTGCTGTCTAATTGCGGCATAATGGTGTCGCGCAACGCCAGGAAGATATCTTCCGGCGGGGTAATCTCGTTGCCGCCGCACCATATCGCCAATGATGGATAATTTCGCACCATTTTGATCTGGTCTTTTATCGATTCGATATAAAGCGCATGATCATCCGGGTATTTGCGGCGTGTCCATTGGTCGTCCAGTTTCATCGGGTCTTCCCAGCGGCCATTGCAGTCGCCAGATCCCCACATATCCTGGAATACCAGCATACCATATCTGTCACATGCCTCATAAAATTCCGGACGCTCTAATAACGCACCGCCCCAAACCCGAATAAGGTTCAGGTTCATGTCGCGGTGGAAACGCACCTCGGCATCATACCTTTTGTCCGAAAACCGCAGCAACTCATCCGAAACAATCCAGTCACCACCTTTTATAAATATCTTTTGGCCGTTTACGCTTACCTGCCTGCTTTCAGTACGCTCATTTCTTGTGGTGGTGATTTGTCTGATACCTACCTCTATATTTTTCGCATCCGATAGCTTATTACCGGCGGTTGCAAACTGTAAATGCAATTGATACAGGTTTTGTGGACCATAACCATTCGGCCACCAGAGTTTCGGATTTTTAAGCTCATAATCCTCAAGCCTTACCCTTTGTACCCCCGGCTTCAAGGTAACTTTTTTAGAAACAGCGCGACCATCTAAAACATATTGCAGCGTACCTGATACCGGCGCTGCCGTTGCATTATGCAACTCGGCCGAAACCTGTATAATGGCCGGTGCCTGGTTACCGTCAACCTGGCGTACGCCCGGCACCAGGGTAACCACTTGCGGGTCGGTTATATCTACCGGACCGGTTTTCTCAATGGTCACCTTATCCCATATACCGGTATTGCGGTCTTTTATGGGTTGTATCCAATCCCAACCTGCGGTATATTGTATGCTTACATTACGCGCAATGGTACCGTCGCCGCCCTGCCCGCCGTTCGGGTTTCCAACCGGATCAGGCGGAAAAACAATAACCGCCAGCCTGTTCCTGCCATCCTTTGCCAGCCATTTGGTTACGTTGTACCGCTGACGCAGGAACATACCATAATGCCTTTTTGCATTCAGTTGGTGGCCATTTAAAAATACATCGCAGCTATAATTTACACCGCGAAAATTAAGGTAAACCTGGCCATCGGCGGCAGGCCGGGCCTCATTAAAATCTTTTACAAACCAATAAGTATAATAATCACGTCCGACTTTATAGATATCGGGGATCTGCTCGTTATTCATCCCGTAAAAGGGATCCGGAACTTCCTTATTATTGATCTGTGTGGTAAGAACCGTACCGGGGACGGTGGCATTTTCCCACGAAGCTACAGCAAAGTTACTGGCCGAGATTTGTACACCATCTTTGTGTACGTCTCCTACTTTGCGGCATTTCCAGCCGCTGTTCAGTTCGTATGATGTTTGAGCTATGGCACTTACAGAAATGCAGGAAAAGAAAATAAGGATAAGAGAGATGTTTTTTTTGTTGTGCATAATCAGAAATCAGCCGGAAATATAGCTAAAGTTAGGCAAGATTTCGCCCTGTTATAAGCTGAAACGACTTTTTAGTTATTCAACACCTTAAACTCCACCCTCCTGTTCAACTGATGATCAGCTTCGGTACAATTCACACCGTCAGCACACTGATTAATAAGATGCGTTTCGCCATACCATTTTACCAAAATCCTGTCGGCTGAAATTCCCTTAGATACAAGGTAGCCCTTAGCTGCCTCTGCCCTGTTGCGAGACAAGGCAATATTATATTGCGAAGATCCACGCGCGTCTGTATATCCCGAAATCTCAACTCTTGCACCTGTACGCTGTTTTAGTAGTGTGGCCAGCTTATCCAATTCTGTCGCTGCATCCCGGCCTATGTCCGACTTATCAGTATCAAAATAAATATTATTAATTACCCATTTTTGAATGCGCCTTGGCGGCTGCGCCGGGCTGATATTCGGCGTCATCCGCAATTTATAATGCGGCGTAGTATCCTGTATAAACACCCCCCTGTTTACCATACAGATATAGTAACCACCATTCCTCATCAAGCCGTTGCTACTTTTAGCGATGGAAGTAGTTGCAGACAAAAGCAAGATCAGCCAGCATAAAAGTATCCGACAGTGATAATACTCCGGTACAATATTGTTTATGTCAATATTGCCATTCTTGCCAAATCCGATATGTGCCATGGTAAAAAAAGTAAATTATAAAACAATAACTATATTTAATAACACAAAAAAATAGAACTTTGATGTTGTACTAATTACTTTTTATCACATTAAAGCTTATCTTGCGATTGATGAGTCGTAATAGTTAAAAAAAATAACCAACTACAGCTAAACCTATTGCTAAACTATTGCGTAAAAAGGCATTATAGTGAATAAGTTATTGTGAAACAAGGTATAAAACATTAAAAATTTGAGGGTTTATTTAACATTTATTTTTTTACTTTTTTATCTGACCAGTTCCGCAGCGTTCACAAGCAGTAAAATTGGCAATGGAGGTCTCGACAGCATAAGAACGCTATTAAACTCAGCTCCTAAAAAACAGGACATTGCCGACACAGCCAATATTAACCGCCTAAATAAGCTTGCTGAAGTATATTTCCAGTTCAATCCGGACAGCACCTACTACTATGCGCAAAAAAGCATCGAGCTTTCTAAAAAAATAAATTACAGTTCAGGATTGGCGGGCGGCTTGCTTCAGTTGGGCCGAGCAAACAGCTTACGGGGCAAAACAGCCGAAGCTACAAAAGAGTTTAATAGCGCGGTAATGCTATATAAAAAGCTTGGCGATATACATGGCTTGGGTGAAACCTATATTGCTTATGGGCGCATGTATACGTTGCTCGCAGATTATAAATCGGCTTTATCATGCTTTAACCTGGCTTTGGGCTGCGGCAAACAATTAAAAGATGAACATGTTATTACCGACGCATACAAGAACACAGGTATTATATATGATAACAAAGGGCAGTTGCCAAACGCGCTCGATTATTACTACAAAGCTTTATTTCTGGCAGTAAAAAATCATTATAAAATACTTTCAGGCGAGATATATAACGATATAGGTGGCACGCTGGAAACAATGGAAGTATATCCTAACGCGCTTAACTACTTCCATAAAGCGTTGAACATTGTACAAGAAGCAAATGATGTGCAGGGCATTGGTACCATGCATGAAAACATCGGCGAAGTTTTGCTAGACCAAAAGAAGTACGACCAGGCACTTGTGCACCTGTTCAAAGCTCTGGATATTGCTAAAAAGCAAAATGACATTGATGGGTTAACATCGCTGTATACCGATGTGGGACTTTGTTATGCGCATACCAATCATCTGCACAAAGCTATAAAGTACCTGGATACATCCGTGCAGATCGCTGGCAAATACAAAACGGTTTATAACCAGGCTTACGCGTATATAGGGCTTTCTACTGCCTATAATATGCAAAAGGACTATGCAAATGCATATAAACTGGCTTTACAGGGCCAGGCATTGGCCAACAAACTTGGAAATATTTCTATACGAGCTGATGCGGCATTGCAGTTAAGCAAAACATTAACGGGCCTGGGCAAATACAAAGAAGCCAATGCAGAACTGAACCAATATCTGCAATTGAAAAACCAGATTAAAGACAGCGAAAGCATTCAAAAGCTTACCTCATATAACTACGATCTTAATTTCACGGAAAAAGAACGCCAGCTGGAGCAACAACAACGTGAGCGCGACCTGTTATTTAAGCAGAGGATGCACAACCAAAGGTTGGTGAATGCCATTTTTATGATAGCGTTTGTTGCCATGATAGTAATAGCATTCGTTTATTATAAGCAGAAACGCAAGCAGCAAAAGATAAATGCTCAATTGGAAGAAAAGAACCATGAAGTTTTGTCTCAAAAGACCAGCATTGATGAGCAGGCGCATAAACTGAATGATCTGAACATTCTGAAAGACCGGCTTATTTCGGTTCTTGCCCATGACCTGCGTGCACCACTGAGCACGTTACGCGGATTGTTTAACTTATTACAGGATGCTTCTATTTCGCATGAGGAGCTGGTGGAAATGATACCAACTGTATTAAAAAAGCTGGAATACACCTCCGACTTTCTCGATACGCTGCTTTTCTGGATTAACAGCCAAATGGAAAACTTTGAAAACTCGGTGAAGACATTTTCTGTTAAAGAGATCGCATCGCACGAAATTGAAAGCCATTATGAACAGGCCACATTAAAGGGAATAACCCTGATAGATAACGTACCTGAATACGCGATGGCTTGTGCTGACCCGAATTCTATCCGTATCGTTATCCGTAATCTGATTACCAATGCTATTAAATTTTCTAAAAATGGCGATGTTATAAGCGTAACTGCTATTGCAGAAAATGGAAATATAGTGATCAGTGTTAGAGATACCGGACAGGGGATATCGGAACCGCAACTTAAAAAGCTATTCCGCAATAAGGTCGACAGTAAAACAGGTACCAACAACGAATCAGGTACTGGCATGGGGCTGTTATTCTGTAAGGACCTGATAGAAAAATGCAATGGCCGCATCTGGGTAACCAGCAAACTTGGCGAAGGATCGGAATTTACATTTACCGTGCCGGCAAGTGTGAGTGTTGCATCTTCTGCTGCTGTTCCGCAGGTTTAATCCTTACTCCTCTTTAATCACCCGTTTCTCAATGCGCCTGTCAGGAATAAACCATATAGCGGCTACCACTCCGTATAATAAAAAGCTAATGCATGGATTAAAAAATGCTATCACGATAGAAGAAGCATAAATGGCAATAGAAACACGGCCCTTAAAATCGCTGCCGGTGGCTTTAGCTAAAAGAGAATCCTTGCCTTCATGCCTGATGAGCACGCCCTGTAACATGGTATATGAAATGGCGCACATAATAAGCGATATACCATAAAAAATGGTCGGCCATTGAGTAAAGTTATTTTCGCCCATCCAGCCGGTTACAAACGGGATGATCGATAGCCAGAACAACAGGTGCATATTGGCCCAAAGCACCGTACCATTAACCGACTCCACTGCCTGTAACATGTGGTGATGATTGTTCCAGTAAATGCCGATATAAATAAAACTCATAACATAGCTTATAAATACGGGTAGTAAAGGCTTCAGATCGGCAAGGCTATCGCCATGTGGTATTTTCAGTTCCAATACCATAATGGTGATGAGGATGGCGATAACGCCATCGCTGAATGCTTCCAAACGACCTTTTTCCATATCAACAGCTAATGTCTGCTCCAAAATACTGAATATTTTAAAAGCTATACAATAATTGAATATTGTTTTATCATGACACACATACACGCTGTTAATAACGACATTGCTCTGAATAATAATAAACATGCCCCATAAAACAATATTTGCTATTCCCGGCAGTTTGCGTGCCGGTTCATCCAACCACAATATTTTGCTGTATTTGGCCGGATTAGCGCCTTCGGATATAAGTTTCAATATTTATAACGAGCTTCATTCCATACCGCCATTTGATCCTGGTATAGATAACGATACCCCACCCGCTGCGGTTGCCGGGTTACGAAGCAATATCAGCCAGGCTGATGCGGTAATCATCTGTTCACCCGAGTATGCCTTTGGTGTACCGGGCCAACTCAAGAACGCGCTGGACTGGCTGGTATCAAGCGGGACATTGGTGGATAAGCCCGTGGCGCTCATTACCGCATCGTCATCAGGTGAGTATGCGCATCCCTCCCTGCTGCGCACATTGGGGGCATTATCTGCAAATATTGTGGAGGAGGCCTGCTTGCTGGTTCCGTTTATCCGGAGTAAAATGAAGGACGGAAAAATTGTAAGCGAAGAGTTAAAGAAGGATTTGGAAAGGGCGTTGGATATATTAAGAATCAGGATTAAACGGATTTAAAGGGTTTTCAGGATATATTCACCTAAGCGTTGTTTCATGTTGTTTTACAAAACGTATTGCTTTATACATTAATATCCTGAAGATCTTTTAAATCGTTTAATCCCGGTTCATCCTGACAATTTGACAATCTCCCCTCTTTTGGAACGTGCATTGATGTGGCATTGTCATCAATCATTAATCAACAACATACTTTAAATATTATGCAAGAAAAAGGAACAATCTCGATACACACCGAGAACATTTTCCCGATCATTAAAAAGTTTTTATACTCTGACCATGAGATATTTCTGCGTGAGTTGGTATCAAACGCTGTGGATGCTACGCAAAAGATCAAACGCCTGGCTGCCCTCGGCCAATACAGCGGTGAACTGGGTGATCTGAAGATCGACGTATCATTTGACGAAGAAAAAAAGACCATTACC
>JBQCIS010000203.1:0-10186 GCA_051953515.1 Mucilaginibacter sp. | reverse complement strand
AGAGATTTCTGACCGGTAATGTTAGGACTGTTTTTAAGTGTCGCGTTAGTAGTTTGTGCGTCTTTTTTACAAGATTGTAAAATGAGGATTGAACCACATGTCAGTAACATGCAGGTCTTTAAAAGATTAAGATTTCTCATAGTAATTATGTTTAGTGTTTTAATGATTAGTAGAATTACTTTACAAATACATATTACAATTGTTTCGTCATAGGCATAAAGGGTTTAAAGGTTTATAATTAGATTAAATTTTAAATTGTCTCATTGGATGTGGGAAAAAATGCAGGCACCACTATATACGTTCTTAGCGATACCTGCTTTAGATGCGCTTATGATCTGGTTAAAAAATCATTAAGAGACTGCTCTTTAATTAAATTTGTGCGAAGCCTTTTCTACCAAAAAAAGAATTAATCCTTATTGAATGATCCATTGTTGATCAGCCGTTCCATTTGCTGTGTAAAGCCATGGATAGGTTTGCTGTGTATTGGTACTGCCATCAAGAGCAAGGCCCGATTGTACACTGATGATGGAATATCCACTGCCTGATGCTGTGATTTTCCACTGTTGATCAACTGTGCCATTAGGTGTATACAGCCATGGATTAGTTTTTAGCGTATTAGCAGCTCCGTCCAGCGCAAGACCGGATTGTGCGCTGATAATAGAGTAACCACTGCCTGAAGCCGTGATCGTCCATTGCTGATCAGAAGTGCCGTTTGCACCGTAAAGCCATGGTTTGGTTTGCAGTGTGTTAGGGCCGCCATCAAGCGCGAGGCCGGATTGTACACTAACAATAGCGTGTGTGCCGGTAATGGTGCCGCTACCGCCGCCACCTGTACCACCGTTGTATACGGCGCTGCTTCCGTACAGGGCATTGGTAAAGCCTGAAATATAAGTGTGGGTATCTGCATCGGTAAGGTTATAGGTGAGATAGATACCATAGCCGTTGGTAACGGTTTCAGATGCCAGAGAATTAGCTGTGCTTTGCGAAGTGCTGCTGATATCGATGGCTGCAGGGCCCAGCGCGCTCTTAGTTAACCCCGGAACATTTGGTACCGACCATGTGCCATAGATCGCATTCCAACTGTAGTTAACCTGCGAACCTACAGTAACGCCGTTGTATGAAAGTTCAGAAGCGGCAGGCCCGTAATCATAGAAAGAGATGATCTTGTTGGGCAGTAACTGGCGCAGTGCAGTGACCAGGTAAACAAATGAATAGGCGTTAGGCTGCCCGGTTCCGTTTGTGCCGTAATCTGCATATTCATCGTCAAAGTCTATACCGTCAAGTCCATACTTATTAACGGCATTAGCCAGCAGGACAGCAAAATGCTGAGCAGCAGTTTGCGTTGGGAAATTACATATACCAGCGCCCTGGTGATTGCCTAAAATGGACAGCTCCACCTTAATGCCCTGGTTCTGCAAGGGTTTAATTTCGGTGGCTGCATTATTAAGCACATTGGCTACCTGTGTGTTAAAATAAAGTTGAGCGGTATCCGCAGTGGTGTCATAATTGATATTTGCCGCAAAAATTATCCCGATATCAAATACATTAGCGCCGTTGCTGGATAAGGTGTATTTGCCTACATCCAGTATGTTATTATTATTTACTTCCACATAGCAAACCGTCATAGGGCCTGTTTTTGTAGCCAAAGATTTCTGGCCCCTTATATCAGGACTGTTTTTAAGGGTTGTATTGGTAATTGCCGCATCCTTTTTACAGGATTGCATCATGAACAGTAAACCGCATGCTAACAGCATACAAGCTTTAAAAAAGATAGAATTTCTCATAATAATTTTGTTTGGTTTGTTAAAAAAATTGGTAGAAATTTCTTAATGATCCATTCATGTTGTTTTTACATAGGCGCTGGGTTTTTGAGTTTATAATTGGGTTAATTAGTCTTTGAAATATTTTGCCGGATGCGGCCCCATTTCCATTTCCAATGTTCCGCCACGCAGCATATCGGCATGGGTAATGTAATTTTTGTAATAGGGCTTTCCGTTAAGTTTTACGCTTTGGATATAGATATTTTTGCGGCTGTTATGAGTTGCCTTAATAGTGAACTTCCCAGACGCGGTTTTAATGGCAACTTCATCAGCAGCCGGACTACCGAACATGTACTTTCCGCTGGCTGGGTTAACTGGGTATAGTCCGGCTATGCTCCATATAGCCCATGCGCTCATCTGCCCGCAATCTTCGTTTCCGGCATAGCCATCCGGCCGGTCATGGTACAACGAATCTATGACCATGCGTACCCGCGATTGCGTTTTCCATGGCATTCCCGCATAATCATACAGATATGCTACGTGGTGACTTGGCTCATTGCCGTGGGCATACTGGCCGATCATGCCGCTGATATCAGGCGACTGGTCCTCACCATGCATCTGCGAGGTTACGGCGAACAGCGAATCCAGTTTTTTTACAAAGTTCTCTCTGCCGCCGTAGCTTTTTATCAACCCGTCAACATCCTGCGGAACAAAAAAGGTGTATTGCCACGCATCGCCCTCCATAAACATGGCCTTATCGGGGTTATGTTCTGAATAAAAAGGATCGAATGGTTTTACCCAGCTGCCATCGGCGTTTTTAGCCCGCATAAAACCTGAAACCGGGTCGAAAACATTTTTCCAGCTTGCAGACCGTTTCATAAAATATTGATAATCGGCGTTATTCCCCAGCTTTTTGGCTACCTGAGCAATGCACCAGTCATCATAAGCATATTCAAGCGTTACGGTTACGCTGGCGCCATATTTATCATAAGGCTCATAGCCATACTGGCGATAGGTGGGAACACCACGTCCGCTTTGCATGGCGCTGGCTTTCATGGCCTTATAAGCCAACGGAACATCTATCCCTTTTATATCTTTTAATATCGCATCAGCTATTACAGGTACCGCATGATATCCCGTCATGCAATTGGTTTCGTTTGAGCTGAGATCCCATACCGGCAGCAGGCCGTTTTCTTTGTAAAAGGCCAGCATAGAATTTATTATGCCGGTATAGCGTTCGGTTTGGATGACAGTATACAATGGATCAAGCGCCCTGAAAGTATCCCACAATGAATAAGTAGTATAACGTTGCTGCCCGGCAGGCATCTGGTGTACTTCGCCTTTGGCATTCTGGTATTGGCCATCGGCATCAGAATACAGCGACGGCGCAATGCAGGTGTGATATAACCCGGTATAGAAGATGCGTTTCAGTCGCAGGTCGTTTGTTTTGATCTGCATTTTAGAAAGCTCATGCTCCCATTTCGCCTCGGCAGCGGCCTTTACAGGGTTAATATCCCAGCTTTTTATTTCATTTAAAGCAATGAGAGCCTTAGCCGTACTTACGGTAGAAAGCGCAACCTTAAGTTTTATATTGTTATTAGTTTGTTCCTTAAATAATAATTGACCCACAACCATTACGCCCTTTGCTTCATCAGCAGCAACAGGTTTGCCGTCGGCCATGAGGTAAAGCTTTTTAAACGGTACACACGAGCGCAGTACAAAATATACCCGCTGCGTTTGCGCCCAGCCGGTAGAATAGCGATAACCGGCCAAAGTTGAATCATTCAGTTGTTTGATATAGGTTGATGTAGGGCTGTCCCAATCTTGGTGGTAACCAAGATCGAGTTTAATAACCGGCGAAACGGTGGCCGGATAGGTGTAATCATGAAATCCGCAATGTTCAGTGGCCGATAGTTTGGCGGTGATGCCGTTATCCATTTTTACCTCATAAAAACCGGGGCTTGCTTTCTCATTCCGGTGGCTGAAAGTTGTGCGGCCGAGGTCTGCCGTATCAGTAATGATCCTGCTCTCAGGCATCACTGATATATCCTCCCAATCGCCAATACCGGTACCGCTCAGGTGCATGTGGCTAAATCCGGCGATAACAGAATCGGCATAAAAATAACCGCTGCACCAATCCCATGCGCTACGGCCATTGTCAGGACTTAGTTGCACCATACCAAAAGGTACCGTTGCACCGGGAAAAGTATGCCCGTGGCCGCCTGTGCCAATGAAAGGATCGACGTAAGATATTAACCGCTGGGCATGTGCATTAAGCGCCAGCAGCATACAGATGCTAAACTGCGTTAAATTTTTTTTCACAAAAATGTATTAGGGTTTTATAATAAACGCCCGGGAAATAGGCTCCCGGGCGTTTGAAGTAGAAGTGTTTTTAGAAGTTGGCTTTATTCACGTCCCACCACAAACGTGTATTGCCATTGTCTGCACCGCCAAGCAGTGTAACCGCATGTGTAACTGCCGCATTATTGCTGGTGTATTCACTGGCAGGATATGGTAAACGACGGATCTGTGTTTGGGTATTAATCAATCCACCGCTAAAGTTATTGGCAACCGGGAACAGTTTAGGGTATCCGGTGCGGCGGTAATCGGCCCATGCTTCCTGCCCGTCAGGAAATATTGCCAGCCATTTCTGCGTAATAATGCGTTCCAGTTTTTGCTCCTGGGTAGCGGAATTATCCCATTTAATGGTAATGTTCGACAATGCATTGATATTATTTGAAGAATTTAACGGGTCGGTAAAATTAGCTTCAGTGCTGGTAGCATCGCTCAGATAATTACCTATGCTTGCTCCCCATTGCGTCATGGAAGTAGCGACCCCTGTTTCATAATCAGTTTGCACATTATCGGTTGACCATCCGCGCAATGCTGCCTCTGCTTTCAGGAACCATACTTCTGCTGCAGTCATAATCAACTGCGGAGTAGTGAACTGGAAAGTTGCCGAGGTGTTAAGATTGGCAAAGTTTGAATAAGTGCCCTGGTTGGAACCAATAACTGAACCGGTGCGTATACCTAACCATTTACCTGCATAGGCGCTGCCTGCTCCCGCCTGTGCAGGTTGAAAATAAACTGCAAAGCGTGGATCGTTATAACCCGTCATGTACGATTCAATAGCACCGTCCAGGTTGGTATTGTTCCAGTCGTGTGATAACTGGTACAAGTCGTTCTCACGACCTCCTGTTTGTGCAACAGCTGCATCGTCAGACGGTGCAGACAACAAGCCTCCCGAATCGGTCAGTGCTTTTTGCGCCTGTGCTTGTGCAGTCGCTGCATCAACTTTTACAATACGCATAGCCAGGCGCAAACGCAGAGAATTGGCAAGTTTCAGCCATTTTGAATAATCTCCGCCATAGATATAATCATTGCTGCCCAAATAATTAACGGTTGCCGGCGCGGCGATATAAGCCTTCAGGTTAGTTACTGCAGTATCAAGTTGTTTGAAAAACGTGTTATAAACTGTCTGTTGATCGTCATACGGTGCAGTGGTTAACGATGTTCCCACTTTGGTATAAGGAATAGGGCCAAACCTGTCGGTCACTCTGTCCATAGCCTCAACCTCAATTATCAATGCTACTGCCCACGCCTCGGGGTGTACTGATTTTATGGGAGTTGTTGTAGACATTGCATATACCGGCGACATAACCTGGTTGTATTGATCGTTAAACCCGGTCGAGTTCCAGCCGTCGTTCATTACATAGGTCAGATTATTCTGGTCGCCGCCAAACGCAATACCCGGCTGCAGATAACCGCAATAACCGTCAGCGCTTAAGTTTTGGGCACGCTGGTAATCTGCAAAGATCGCCTGTTCCATTGGGCCAAATGCAGTTGGGGTGGATACTAAGCTTTGGCCCCCGTTTAATTTATTGGGATCGGTATTATACTTATCGAAGTTTTTAGTGCACGATGTTAGGGCCAACGCCATAACAGAACCTAAAACAAAGCTTAGCCTGTTCCGGGTAATATATTTTGTGCTATTGTGATCTCTTTTCATTTGTACTCTGTTTTTAAATGGTCGTGTTAAAAAGTTACATTCAGGTCTAATCCTAAGTTACGGGTAGCAGGTTGATTGAACAGATCTACACCAGCAAGGCCATTGCCTGTTGAACTGGCAATTTCCGGATCAAACGGCGCCTTCTTATAGAAGTAGAGCAGGTTCCTGCCTATAAGCGAAAGTTTAACATTTTTAATCACACTGTTTTGAATAGGCCAGCTGTAACCTAAGGCTGCCTGGCGTAAACGTACAACGGTTGCACTGTAAATGTATTGGTCTGTATAAGCGTTGCGCCCGCCAATTGTCTGGTACCAGGATTGGGCATTAACAGTAGTAACAGCTGCGCCTGAAGTAGCATCTACACCATTTACCTTAACACCACCTGCCGCACGGGCACTTCCCGAAGCTTCTGAAACCCCATATTGGTCCATCATGGCTTGAGTTAAAGAAAGCACCTGGCCACCGAATTTTCCATCAACCAGGAATTCCAGGTTAAAATGCCCAAAATTGAAGCTGTTATCCCATCCTAACATAAATTTAGGGGTTGGATTGCCTACATAGTTCAATCCCGAACTGTGCTGTGGTGTGTAATCGCCTGAACTGTTTTTTGAAAGTACTATCTGTCCTGATGCATTGCGAACAGTAGTATATCCATATATATCACCAAATGAACCGCCTTTGGTTATTACCGATTCATAAGCGAAGCTTGATCCGGCAGTATTGGTCAATATAGCCTGGTTCAGGTTGTCTGCAGGGTCAACAGAAATTACCTTGTTTTTATTGGCAGAAGCATTGAACGAAGTATTCCAGGTGAATGATTTGCTGCGAATAACATCCGCCCCTAATGTAACCTCAAAACCTGTATTCTGTATTTCACCAGCATTAACGTAAGCTGAAGATATTAAAGTTGACGATGGCGGGGTTACCTGGAATAGTTGGTTGTAAGTGTGTGTGTTATAGTAGGTAAAGCTGAAGTTGATGCGATTGTCGAGGAATTTCCAGTCAGTACCAAACTCGTAAGAGTGGGTATTTTCAGGCTTCAATTCATGATAAGGCCGGGCGGTGTTGTAAAGCATAGCGCCGCCTGCTGTTTCTGTATTTTGCGGGTTGGTCACGTACGGAGATACACCGTTACCTACATCCGCGTAGCTGCCACGTATTTTAGCATACGAAATGGCCTGAGGTAATTTAAGTGCCTGCGACAGAACTAAAGTTAAACCTACCGAAGGATATGTGTAATAATCTTTATTGGTAAATGCAAGGGTCGAATTCCAGTCGGTACGGTTGGTTAATGCCAGGTATAAAAAGTCTTTATAAGAGAGGTTCGCAGCTTCAAAAATAGATTGTATTTGTGTGTGATAGCCAAAACCCATGGGTGCGCTATGGCCGCTTACAATATTGTACGGATCAAATACATCAGCAAGAGATAAGTCGCCGTTAGCACCCAGGCCATTAACCTGCATGTCGTTTATTGCAGCACCCACCAAACCATCAAATTTAAAATCACCAAATTTGGAAGGATTGAAGTTTGCAATAGCGTCAGCATACTTTTGCTCAGTTAACTGATTGCTGTATGAGTAATTACCGTTACCGTTGCTATTAAATGTGCTGATGGTACCTGAATACAGTTTTTGGTTATAGCTGTCGTTTGTACGGTCGAGGCTTCCTCTAACCTGCACGTTAAACCAGCTGGTAAAGTCATATTTCACACTACCGTTAAACATCAGGCGTCCGCGTTGCAGATCATTAGGGTTTTCGTTAGTTATCCACCATGGGTTTTGTTGCTGGCTGTCGTCAGTTTTCAGGAACCAGTTTTGACGGGCTGTGCCTGTCTGATCAGCAAGCAGGTATTGACTTTTATAAGGCGTGATATTTAACCCGCGCGGGAATAAATACAAACCTACCAGCGGGTTAACATACAAGCCAGACAAAGGTGTATTTGTTACATTCTGATCTATGTAATTAACGCTTCCGTCAACAGTCAGCTTGTTGTTTAAGAAATGTCCTGTTTCGCGAAGGTTGAAGTTGTTCCTTCGTAACTTATTGCCTGGTTCAATACCATCGGCAGTTGTGTTGGCATAAGAGAAATAAGTTTGTGCTATTTCGTTGCCCGAACTAAGGTCAATAGCGTTTGTCCAGTTTGTACCTGTCTGGAAAAACTGCTTCAGGTTATCCTGGGAGCCCGATATAGCATTTCCCCAGCTGAATTGCGAATTTCCGGCAGTTGATGGGCTTTGGCCATACTGATTCTGGAATTTTGGTTCGGCAACAGCATTGGAAGTCTGAAAACTGGATGAAAAATGTATTTCGGTTTTACCGGCTTTACCTTTTTTGGTAGTAATTACGATAACACCGTTTGCCGCCTGGCTACCATATAACGCCGATGCCGAGGCACCTTCCAGTACAGTTACGCTTTCAATGTCGTCGGGGTTAAGGTTTGATATACCATCGCCGCCATCAGGAGTACCACCGTAGTTACTATTCGGTTGACCGGCGTTAGCGGTTGATGTTCCGCTAAAATTGGTAGGCGAAGCCATTGGCACACCATCAATTACATATAAAGGTTGGTTGCTGCCTGCAAAAGACCGTGAGCCACGCAGCAATACCCTTACAGAACCACCCACACCCGAAGCGCTTGGTGAAATATCCACACCTGCAACTTTGCCATTAAGCGCATTCATCAGGTTGTCTGTCTTAACATCATTCAATCGGGCGCCGCTTATCTGCTGTGCAGCATAGGTCAGCGATTTTTCTGAACGTTTAATACCCAAAGCGGTTACCACCACTTCGTTCAGCCGGTTGTTGTTTCCGGCAAGCGTAACAATAAGGCTATTATTGTTAACTACGGTCACTTCTTTTGTAGTATACCCAATGTAGGTGAATACAAGCACATCGCCCGGTTTAGCGGCGATAGAGAAATGGCCATTTAAATCAGACTGCGTGCCTGTTGATGTCCCCTTTATCAAAATGGAAACACCGCCGAGGCCGGTGCCTGTGCTGTCGCGTACGGTACCGGTTATTACGTCCTGATTGGGAAGGACTGATAGCCTGCCGCCTGATACGGCTTTGCCGGCATGAGTTGCAAATGCGGCGGCGTGTCGGCCGGCATAAGCGCCAGTGGCGCCGCAAAGCAATAAACACGCAAGTAAGGTTTTTTTCATACTCATTTGTTGTTTAATTAGGATTGTTAAATAATTTGGTCTTATAGGGATAGGATACCTGTGGCGAAAAAATTGCCTACAACTTTTTTAAATTTTTTTAAATGTTTTTGAACTTCCGTTAAAAGCATTGCTCCGGAAGGATGAAAGTTTGTGTGGTTAAGTATTGATTTAGGTTTTTTTCTCTCAATGAAAATCAATTACTAAAACTATTCAGCAGGGGTGTTTTTGTTTGCCGGATAAAAAGCAATTAGTACATTGCGCAGTTGCAGGTATTGCTGCATTTTATTATCAGTAAAGAATTGAAAGCCGATTTAGTGCTGTTATGGTCGAAGATCTGCCTTGAAGACGACACAAAAGCCTTCGAGAAGCTGTACTATGCCATGTTTAATAAGCTGATCAAATTCAGCATCTATTATGTCAATCACCGCGAAACGGCAGAGGAGATTGTATCAGAAGTTTTTGTAAAATGCTGGAACAACAGGAAGGAACTCGGGCATGTGCAGCATCCCGAAAGTTATTTGTTCATTGCAGTAAAGAACCAGTCGCTCAAGCATTGCAAAAAGTTCTCTAACGTGTACATGGTAGAGTTGGATGAGCATGAATACCGGTTAGTGGACTATGCTGATCCATCAAAAAAGATAGAAAGGAAAGAACTGCACCACCGGCTGGATCAGGCTATTGAAACCCTGCCAATGCAGGCGCGCATGGTTTTCAGACTGATAAAGGAAAATGGGTTGAAATATAAAGAGGTGGCCGAAATTTTGGGAATATCGCCGCGTACGGTGCAAACCCAGCTTTTTAGGGCCATTGCTAAGTTGCGGGATGTGCTGAAACCGCTTGCCGAAGGTGCGGCTAAGCAAGGTGAAAACGAAAGGCTTTTAACTTTATTAATAGTAGCAATGTGCCTTGCAAAATATTTTACGAGGTTGTAGGCATTTTTATCAGAAAAAAGATTATATATTGTATCTATGACATTAATGGCAGAAGAGCAATTTACCGAATTACTTGCAAAACGGTTGTCAGGGGAAATATCTGCTGATGAACTGCTTGAGTTTAACCGGCTCATTGCAGGCAATCCTGCTTTTCAGAAAGAGTATGAAGCCATTAAATCATACTGGGCCGAAGATGACGAGCCCTATGAAAATGTAGTAAGCATTTTCGACGACATTAAAAGGAGAACAGGCATCAGCGATGCGGAGAACGTCATTAATCTGTACAATCTGCAAAAGAAACGCGTATGGCCGTTAAGAATTGCC
>JBQCIS010000202.1:0-5517 GCA_051953515.1 Mucilaginibacter sp. | reverse complement strand
ACTACACCATAGCCAATACCAAAACGGTGGCCGCCGCCGAAGCGAAATATAACATCGCCAATATCGATTACCTGAAACATCGCTATAAAACATCGCAAAAAGCATGTTTTGAGCTGGTGAAGGATATGCCGAACTACGATTATTGGGTAGCCAAAACTTACATCCTGCTGGCTGATGATTATGTAGGCTTAAAGGATGCATTCCAGGCAAAAGCCACACTGCAAAGTATTATAGACAATTACAAGGGCAATGATGATGTACTGCCTACGGCCAAACAGAAGCTTAGCCAGCTTACCGGCAAGCCAATGCCTGCTGAAACAACACCGCCCGACAGTACACAGCAGAACACTAAACCAGATACAACCCAAACAGGCGGAAATTAAAGGACGAAGCATTAAAAACGAGACGAGCAATGAAACTGAAATATATATATACGCTGCTTAGCTTACTTTTGGTAATGTGCTTTGCCCCTGCTTACGCACAAACCAAAAGCAGCAAAAAGAAATCTGCTAAAAAAACCGCGACAACAAAAAAGACCGCGACAAAGAAACCTGCTGCAAAAAAACCAGCCCGAACAGCATCGAAACCAAAGGCCGACGCCAAAAAGCTGGGCGAAGAAGTTTCGACCACGAAAACGGATACGGTAAAAAAGAACGGCAATAAGCTGGATACCACTTCAAACATAGCACAGGAGATAGTGATCACCACGGCGTATAAGCCGGTTTTGGCAGATGCGGTGAAAATACGCCGTAACCCGGATCTGGAAGATAAAACGCCGTTTAAAGCGCCGCTGACTTATACCACTGTAGACCAACGGCTTGAGCGCAACAGCGACATACGCCAGCTGGATGCCATGACTATGCCGAAAGAACGCGATTCGATACCGCCAAACAACTTTGTTCGCTTAGGTCTGGGTAACCTGAAAACGACTTATGGCGAGGCCTATATTGATAATGGCCGCGACCAGGCATTGCAGGCAGGCGTTTTCCTTAAGCATTTCTCAAACGAGGGCAGCCTGTACAGGCAAAACCAAAGCAAGAACGAGATTAATGTATTTGGTAAAAGCGTAGGTACTACCAACTCGCTTGATGGTAACATCGACTATAAGTACAACAGCAATTATTTTTA
This sequence comes from Mucilaginibacter sp., assembly GCA_051953515.1. Taxonomy (GTDB): domain Bacteria; phylum Bacteroidota; class Bacteroidia; order Sphingobacteriales; family Sphingobacteriaceae; genus Mucilaginibacter. The sequence goes on along the minus strand of JBQCIS010000202.1, from coordinate 4,389 downwards.
CGGTTATAATCAATTTGATTCCACCGCCCGTGTAAATCCGGCCAAACAACACTTCAGCATTATTAGCGCACAAGGCGAAATATTGAAAAATTACATTGATACGCCAAATGATTTCACCTATGCGCTGAAACTGAAAGGTTATCTGTATAGCGATGCCTTCCAGGCAAGGGAAAACAATTTGGTACTGTCGGGTTTTTTAAATGAAACCGTGCACCAGTTCTACGCCGGTTTAGCCGCCTCTGTTGACGTTGCGACGCAGAAAGACAGCCTTTACAATATCAACAACAGCATGCTACGCCTTAATCCCTACATCAAATTCCAGGGCGATAAGTATAAGATAGATGCGGGCATTAACATTGTAAACCAGTTTGGCACCACTACAGGGTTCAACATTTTCCCGGCTGCAAAACTGGAGTACCAGGTAATCCCTCGTTATGTGCGTATGTTTGTTGAGGCCAAAGGCGATGTGAACCGTTCATCGCTGCTGGATTTTTCAACCATCAATCCATTCATCGGCCAAAACATCTACATTAAAAACTCGATAGATCAACTGGATATCAGCGCCGGTTTAAAAGGCACGCTGGCGCCCGGCTTGGGCTTTACCGCATTTGTTTTCCGCAACCAGGTAAAATACCTGCCACTGTTTGTGAGCAATTTCGGCCCGGCGGGAAACAAGTTCCTGGTGGTTTATGACGAAGGCAAAACGCAGATCAATGGCTTCCACGGCGAACTGGATTATAAGGCATCGGAAGATGTAGACGTTTACGGACAGATGGACATTAAACAATACCAGCTATCGCAGGAGGCGCAGCCATGGAACCTGCCGAAGTTTAAATTAACCGCCGGTACGGTATTGCACATTAGCCGCTCGGTTGATATTACCGGTTCGCTGCTGTTCCGAGGTTCAACAGAAGATATTTCGTATGCAGAGGCCACCAACAAGTCGCTTAAACAAACACCTGTAACGCTAAGCTCCTTTGCTGATCTGAGCGGCGGTGTTGATTACCGCATCAATAACAAGTTTACCATCTTTGGAAAAATCAACAACATATTAAACACACAGAACCAGCTTTGGCTCTATTATCCTGAATACGGATTTAATATCTTTGGCGGCGTTGGATATAGTTTTTAATCTTTTGAATTTTTGTAATTAACCGCTACTTTTAGCCGAATGGATGTAGCCTATTATTTAAGCGAATTGTTGGGACAGCTCGGCGAAATAAACGTGCCGGGATTGGGGTATTTTGCGCAAATAAGAATAGAAGGTTATTACAATGCGGCCGACGCTACTTTCTATCCGCCAAAGAACAAAGTACAGTTTGACCCGCAGATCATCGATGATGACGATGATACACTGGCACAGTATATTGCCGACAAAAGGAATATTTCGCTGGCCTCATCGCGCTATTTTACCGAGAAATATATCAGTAACCTGAAGAAAGAGGCCCTGATGAAAGATGTGCCGCTTGCCGATCTGGGTTTCCTGTATATGGAAGGGTCAACCATTACATTTAAAGCGGCTGATGTAATGAAGAACGACCCTGCTGTGTTTGGCTTTACGCCTTTACACATGGAGAAACTGGAAGGGCCTTCATTCACCCACCAAATGGAATCTTATGGTCAGGTGATAAAAGAGCAATCGCCGGTGCCGCAGGCCGAACTGCCAAAGCTACCTGAGCCGAATCCTGCTTATGAACTGCCGCAACCCTCGCAAATTACTGATGAATCGGTAATACAACAAGCCGAAGCATCGGCCGTCCAACCCGGGCAGCTAAAATCTGCTGCAGAACCGGAGCCATACATTCCGCCGGTGAAGCCGGAAGACCAGGAAGAGTTTGTGTTCCATGGCAAAACGTATGTAGCGCCCGAGCAGCGCAGCTATAAGTGGTTATGGGTAACACTGGCTATTATACTTGGCGTATTGGTTGTTGGCGTGTTGGGTATGCTGGCTATACATAAATACAAACCCGGATTATATAACCAGATGCGCGGCGTAACCCCTGCGCCTGTTACCATTAAAGTACCTTTGCGTACCGATAGCGTAAAAAAGGATACTGTTATAAAGGATACCACTCAAAAAACCACCGCCGATACGGCGCATAAAACTGTAGCAGCTGCCGCACCACTACCCGCACAAAATTCTGCCGAACCGGCAATTGATAGCACAAAGGTGCGTTATGAAGTAATGGCTACCACAGCAATTACCCAAAAAGAAGCAGACGGATACATTAAGAACCTCAAAAGCCAGGGCCTCCCTGCCCACATAGTGTATGACGTACCTGGTAAAAAATTAAAGATCTCTGTCGGAACATATATGGTGCAGGCTGATGCCTATAAAAAGAAAATCGAATTGGTTAGCACGCACAAAATACCTTCAGACGCTTACGTACTTCCTATTATTCCAAAAAAATGAGTTTATTACTACAGATAACAGACACCGGTAAACACTTAATTGACACCTTAAATCACGCCGCACAAACCGGCACATCAGCAGAACAGAATATCCACTTCGGCGAACTGCTCACCAAGGGTGGTGTGCTCATGATCCCGATAGGCTTATTGCTGGTATTGGCACTGGTGATATTTTTTGAACGGTATTTCACCATCCGTAAGGCATCTAAAAACGAATCGAACCTGATGATGCAAGTACGCTCAAGTATTATGTCGGGCAATTTGCAATCGGCCGTTGCCATCTGCAAAAACAGCAATTCGCCATTGGGCCGTATGCTGCAAAAAGGCCTGTTGCGTATTGGCAGGCCGATAAAGGATATTGAGGGAGCCATTGAAAATGTGGGCAAACTGGAAGTATCCAAACTGGAAAAAAATATCGGCATTTTGGGTATTTGCGCGGGCATAGCGCCCATGTTTGGGTTCCTGGGTACCATCATCGGCGTAATCAAGATATTTTACGATATTTCGGCAACCGGTAACATGAGTATCGGCACCATTTCGGGTGGTCTGTATGTAAAAATGGTTACTTCGGCAGCGGGCCTGCTGGTGGGCGTTGTGGCTTATGTATGCTACCACATTTTGAATATGATGGTTGAAAAGGTGATACTGAAACTGGAAACCGATGCCATTGAATTTATTGACATGTTAGAGGAGCCCAGCAAATGAACCTGAGAAAAAGACATAAAAGTGCATCAGCCGAGATCGAGACTTCGGCGATGAACGATATTATGTTCTTTTTGCTGCTGTTTTTCCTCATAGCGTCAACCATCACCAATCCGGCGGTGATAAAACTGGCACTACCAAAGTCAAAAACCGGGGAAACAGTATCAAAAAGAACCATCAACGTATCGGTAACCAAAGACCTGAAATATTACATAGATCAGAAACAGGTAAGCGTTGACCAACTGCAACCGGCCATAGCTGCGCTAAAGACACCCAATACCGATGCCACCATCGCTTTATTTGCTGATAAAACTGTGGCGCTGGAAGATGTTGTAGTGGTAATGGATATAGCAAATAAACTGAATATAAAACTGGTACTGGCAACAGAGCCTAAAGAGTGAGTGGTAAATAGTGAGCAGTGAGTTGTTTTATATACTCACTGCTCACTATTCACCACTCGCCCATTTGCAAAATGGATTATAAAGAAGAAAATAACTATCCGAAAGCGTTTGCGGCCACCGGCATTATTGTGGCTGTAATAATGGCTTTGTGTTATTTTATTGTGTTTGAGGTACCGGCCAAACCCATTGAGGGCACAGGCGGTATTTTGGTAAACTATGGCACTACCGATGCCGGCATGGGCAGCGACTATACCAGTACCGAACAACCTTCCATTGCCGAAAAAGCCAACCATACCCAGCCGACCAAGGTAACCAAGGCCCCTGCAACTGAGCAGAAAACGAACGAAGAAACATCAGACAAAAAAATCCTTACCCAAAATAACGAGGATGCACCGGAGATAGCCTCCAATGCGAAAAAGCCGAGTAAATCGGTAACAACGCAGTCTACCAAAAGCGTAGCCAAGCCAACCATTAACCAAAACGCGCTGTATAAAGGCAAATCAAATGGCGGAATGGGTGCAGGCGACGGTATCACCAACACGCCGGGCAACCAGGGCAACCCGAATGGAAGTACGCTTACCAACAATTACAACGGCAATGGATCGGGCAATGGCGGTAACGGGAGCTTAGGCAATCGCAGCTATGTTTCAAAGCCAATTGTTAAGGACAATCATACGGCAGAAGGCATTGTATATGTTGACTACATAGTTGATAAGCATGGTAATATCTCACATGTTGAAATCGGTCGTGGAACAAGAATGTCAGATCCGGCGGTTTTGGAGCAATGCTTAAACGCTGTAAGAAACGCCAAGATCACCCCGGATGAAAATGCCCCCGATCAGCAAAGGGTGCGCATACCTTTCAAGTTTGTAAT
>JBQCIS010000201.1:0-3165 GCA_051953515.1 Mucilaginibacter sp. | reverse complement strand
TACCGACGGTGCAGTGTATAAATATAACACCGGAAATGGCCAGTGGACGAATATTACCCCTGTCAGACCTCAGCCAGAAAATGAAATGGGGTTTGGCTATGTGGCCGTAGCAGTTGATGCTCAACATCCGCAAACCGTTATGGTAAGCACATACCATCGCTATGGTAAAGCTGGCGGGGATGATATTTTCAGGAGTCTGGATGCCGGCGCTACCTGGAAACCTGTATTTACCGGCGGTGGTAACGGCAGGTTTAATTATACTGATGCACCATACGTATCGCACACTGGCATACATTGGTTGTTTGACCTTGAAATTGATCCTTTCAATTCAGATCATGCCATATTCACTACTGGCTATGGCCTGCATGAAACTTTTGATCTTACCAATATTGATAAAGGCCAGCCTACCGTGTGGGGCACGAAAAATAAAGGTATTGAAGAAACTTTTGCATTAGACTTACTAAGTCCGCCTAAAGGCGTTCCGTTAATATCGGCAATAGGTGATTATGGCGGTTTTGTACATCACAATCTGGATGAGCCAGTTCCCGAAGGTAATTTTATAAACCCCCACTTTGCCAATACCGATGGCGTTATCTGTGCTGCGCAGAATAGCAATATAGTGGTTAGGGTTGGCGAAGGATCGACGCAGGTAGGTGGCGGTAATATTGGTTACTCGTTGGATGCCGGCAAGCAATGGCAAACAACCATAAGTACGCCACAGCCGGATAGTAAACATGGATCTATCTGTGTATCGGCATTGGGCGATACCTGGATATGGACACCGCGCCGCAGTGCGCCTTATATCACAACCGACAAAGGTGCAAGCTGGAAACAGATCTCCGGTCTGCCCGATAATACCCGTGTAATTGCCGACCCACTAAATAACGCCAGATTTTACGCGATGGATATTTTTAACGGGAAGCTTTATACCAGTACAGATAACGGAAAAACCTTCACTGCGCAGCAGCTCAGCCTGCCAAATGGATTACCCCGCAGGAGTTTTAACTGGGGCGATATGGGTGGCTGGCAGAATCGTTTATACGCGGCACCTGGTAAGGAAAACGACCTGTGGATAGCCAAATTTGATGGCTTAAGTCATGCAGCTAAAGGTTCGGCTGCGTTTAAAAAAATAGATGGGATTACTGAAGTACATGCCTTCGGTTTTGGCAAGGCTGCTCCGAAAAGTAATTACCCCGCCTTGTATCTGGCAGGGACTATCAATGGGGTGGACGGCATATTTCGCTCTGACAATAAAGGGAAAAGCTGGGTACGTATTAACGATGATAAACATCGCTGGGGGTTGATCATTCAGGTTATCGGCGATCCAAAAAAATATGGACGTGTATACGTTGGTACGGGCGGCCGGGGAATTTTTTATGGAGATATTAAATAAAATAGAGATATGAGACGGTTTGCTTTTGCATTGATTGCCTGCTGTTTAGGAATTACCGGATTAAAGGCGCAGACTAAAAATGCTGCCCACGGCATGCACCTGAACAGTCTGGAATACCTGGAAAACCAGGGTGTTGATGTAATGCTGGCGCATGACTTTTACCCCGAAGGACACCAGGGCGGCGTAGCCATTATACAAAACGGCGAACGGGTAGCCACCAATGGCGACATACGCCTGGAACCCACACCCGGGCAGTGGTCGCCGATACCGAAAGTCGGAAAGCGTATGGTCGATAAGGCCGCGCAGGAGATCAGTGTCAGAATGGAATATCCGAATGAAGCCATTAACCGCAAAGGTTTTAATCCGGTTATCTATCCCGACCTGCATTTTGCTTATAAGATACGGGTTTTGCCCGCTGGTGAGGGTTTTAAAATTATTGTAGATCTGGAGCAACCTTTGCCCGACGACTGGATCGGGAGAGTAGGCTTCAATCTGGAGCTTTTTCCGGGCAGCCTTTTCGGAAAGTCCTATTACATGGATGACCAGTTCGGTATTTTCCCGCGTGACTCTTATGGCCAGATGGAAAAAGATGCTGCCGGTGAATGGCAGGTAAAGCCAATGGCCGAAGGAAGAAAACTCACCATCGCACCTGAATCGGATCAGCAAAGAATGACGATCGAAAACCTGAAGGGCGGTAAGCTTATGTTGATTGATGGCAGGGGGAAATATACCAATGGCTGGTACATTGTGCGTTCATTAGTGCCGAAAGGGGCAACCACCCATGCCATTGAATGGCTTGTAACACCACATGCCATCCCGGGTTGGAAGTCTGACCCGGTAGTGCAGGTGTCACAGGTTGGTTACCATCCGCTTCAGGCAAAAACAGCCGTTATTGAGCTTGATGCGCATGATGCCAGACGCTTCCCTGTTAAAGTGATGCGTATTTTGCCAAATGGCGGTAGCCAAACCGCTCTTTCGGGCACTGCAAAGGATTGGGGTAAATTCCTGCGTTATCATTACCTGCGGTTTGATTTTAGCAAGGTGCAGCAACCAGGTATGTATGTTGTGCAGTACGGAAACTATCATACCAATCCCTTCCAGATAAGTGACGATGTGTACAAGCAGGATGTTTGGCAACCCACACTCGAATACTTTTTGCCTGCGCAGATGTGTCATATGCGAGTTAATGACAAATACCGTGTATGGCATGGGTTCTGCCATATGGATGATGCGCGTATGGCGCCTGTTGATTCCAACCATTTCGACGGCTATATTCAGGGGCCGTCTACCTTAACATCTTTCAAATCGGGCGAACATGTGCCTTTACTCAACCAGGGGGGATGGCATGATGCCGGCGACTTTGATCTGCGTATTGAATCTCAGGCCGAAACCGTGTTAGGATTAACGCTGGCTTATGAGCAGTTTAATGTGGCGTATGATAATACAACAATTGATCAGGCGCACCACATCGTCGAAATTCAGCAACCGGATGGTAAGCCCGATGTGCTGCAGCAAATTGAGCACGGACTTTTAACCATGGTTGGCAGTTACCAGTCTATGGGGCGCTTTTATCGCGGCATTATCGAACCTACAAAACGACAATACACAACATTGGGCGATCCGGCCAATATTACGGATAACAAGGTATATAATCCGACCACCGGTGCTAACATACCAGTAGGATTACCCGGCGGGCCAGACGACCGCTGGGTGTTTACCGAAGATAATCCTGCCCGTTCACTGGCAGTTGCGGCATCCCTTGCCGCGGCTCA
>JBQCIS010000200.1:0-11270 GCA_051953515.1 Mucilaginibacter sp. | reverse complement strand
AAACAAGGGTATAGCATCTCGGTTAATTTTGCTCATCAGCATAATAAAATAATTTATGATGCCGTGCCGGATTACCCCGGCCGCGAATGGCAGAACCCTACGGGAACAAGCATTGGTAATTTATATGGCTATACATCTTTGGGATTTTTCAAGAACCAGGCCGACATTGCCAACAGCCCGTCGCAATCAGGATTCGGCCCTGTGCTTCCGGGCGATATCAAATATAAGGACTTGAATGGCGATGGAGTGATCAATAGTACAGATGCGGGATATCTTGCCGGTAAAGTTCCTTATCCAACTTCTCAATTCGGTATTAGTCTGGGGTATCACTATGGTGGGTTTGATGTAAGCGTACTGTTCCAGGGCGGGCTGGGCGGTTATGATATATTGCAGGGCAGCGGTATATTCCCATTTGCAAGGTTTGCATCAGCTCTTACACAAGTAGCCGACAACCACTGGGTAGCCTCTAACCCTGATGGCAATTATATGTTCCCGCGTATTTCGTCTCAGCCAAACAATAACGACGAACAGTCATCCACTTTCTGGATGTATTCCAGTAATTACATCAGGCTGAAAAATGCGGAGATCGGCTACACGCTGCCCAATGCGTGGATGAGCCGTATAGGCATTAAAAGATGCCGTGTTTTTGTAAACGGCATCAACCTGCTAACATGGGATAAATTGAAAGATTTTAATATAGATCCGGAGATCAGCAATGGAGGTACCGGCGGTTATCCGGTACAAAAAGTAGTCAATTTGGGTTTATCATTCACTTTATTGTAATAAAGATCATGAAAAAATATAGTTTAATCTGTTTATTGACAGTTGTTTGTTTAATGGCGGATTCCTGCAAAAAATACCTTAATGTGGTGCCGTCAGAGATCACAACACAGCAGGATATTTTCAATAATATAAATACGGCCCAACAGGCATGGGCACACCTGTTTGCCTGTTTTGGTCAGAATGATATTTATAATGAATTTGTTAACGGAAATGACCCCTGCCTCGGTGCTTGTACCGACGAGTGTAAAAATCATTGGGAAAGCCCGAGCGTATTAACAATTAATGAAGGTGCATGGTCGCCAACCAATAACCCGCTCGACCAATGGGGAACCTATTATCAGTATGTAAGGGCTGCCGATATCTTTTTGGCTAATATTGATAAAGTGCCTATCCCGGCCACGAGCGCAGCCTATTACAATACACAGATCCCGCTTTACAAAGCCGAAGCAAGGTTTATAAGGGCCTGGAATTATTTCGAATTATTCAGGGCGTATGGTGCAGTACCTCTTATTAATTCAGCACTAACACCTAACGAAGCCCTGGGTACAAAAATAGCCAGGAGTTCCGTAACTGATGTGGTTAATTTTATTACTTCAGAATGCGATGCAATAGCGAATGTTTTGCCACTGTCATACACTAACGATCCGGCAGATGAAGGCAGGATAACCAAAGGCGCCGCATTGGCGCTAAAGGCACGTACCTTACTTTATTATGCCAGCCCATTGTTCAATGGTAATACGTTGTACGCAGGCATCAAGAATGCAGATGGCACACAATTATTTCCACAGACCTATGATAACAATAAGTGGCTTTTAGCAGCCAATGCAGCTAAAGCGGTACTGGATCTGGGTGTTTATAAGCTTTATCAGCCCAATCCGTCAAATCCGATTGATAATTATGCCCGGTTGTTTTATACCCGTGAATATGACGAAACTATTTTACCGTTATTACTCGGAAGCACACGGAACTGTGAAGGCACTTATTTGCCCAACGGAAGGAATAATAATGCTTGTTACGGCAATGGTAAAATGAGTGTATTTCAGGAAATGGTTGATGCTTACGAGATGAACAACGGGCACCCTATTACTGATCCGCAATCCGGTTACACTACTACCGGTACCTGGAGCGGTACGCTTTGGGATGGCTTGGCATTTACGCCTGTAAGTAATGTATCAAACATGTACAAGAACCGGGACCCGCGGTTTTACGCTACCATTTTCTTTCAGAACGACGTATGGGCTTACCAGAATAACAGCCGGCCGCTTGAATACGCCTGGTGGCAAAATAATAACGGCGCCAGTGACGGTTGGCCAAAAGGCGGAACAAATTGCGAGACCGGCTACAACTGGAGAAAATGGAGCGACCCGAACGTTAATCTGAAAGCTGGAAATACGAATGCTAATCGCAATTTCCCCCTGATACGGCTCGCCGAAATTTATCTCGATTATGCCGAAGCGATGAACGAATACCTGTCGGCTCCAACCAGCGACGTATATAATGCGATAAATATGGTTAGGAGCAGGGTATCTATGCCCGGTCTTCCGATCATTGCATCAGATAATACCAAAGAGGGTATGCGCAAAAGAATACAGAACGAACGCCGTGTTGAATTTGCGTTTGAAAATCAGCGTTTTTGGGATGTTCGCCGCTGGATGATCGGAACAAGGGTTGATAACGGCGATATGCATGGCTTAAATGCACGGCCAACCGCTCAACAGCTTTCCGCTACGGGGCTCGATGTTAATAGCTACAACGCGGGTTTGGCTGTATTTTACCAGGTGGTTACTGACCAGACAAGGGTTTTCTTGCCGAAACATTACTTGTTTCCTATTCCGCAATCTGAGATTGATATTGATCCGGCGCTTAAACAAAACTATGGTTGGTAAAACTATAACAACTATAAACAAAGAAAACCATGCGGGTAGTTATTACACCGCATGGTTTTATTCTAAATATAGAATCTGTGTTAAACACCCTGCTCAGAACAAACTGATGTTTCCTCTTATGCTGATTGTACGAATTTTCTCTTAATCTGTCGGTAAAGTTGTGCCAATTCAGCCTTAAAAGTCAGTGCGTTTTGTTCGATTATGTGCTAAATCGAGTATTGCAAAGTTAGATTTTTAGTAAGGTGTTTTGTTGGAATGGTCTGATTATTAGTTTTTTATAAGATTATTTTATTAGATTTTCTTATCTGTGCATACCAAAAGCGGCTTAAACGTGCCTTTTCGTCTTTTACTTTGAATAACCCATCCAGCCACTATTAAAGTGCCGGATAGACGTACATCGGCTACAGCGATGAACAATAGAAACGCCAATGTTTATAAACCATTTAACCAATCAATTATGCAAGTAAAAATTTTACGTTTACTCGTTTGTTTTGCCTTGATTTTTGCCTGTGGAGAAGCCGCCCTGGCCCAGAACAGGCTGATCAGCGGAAAGGTGATCGATTCGGCTACGGCACAACCGTTAAGCGGCGTTAGTGTCAATGCTCCAGGAACCACCATCGGAACAGCTACAGGTGCTAATGGTGTTTTCCAGTTGTCGGTACCTGCCACCGTAAAACAACTGCGGTTCTCTTATTTGAATTATGCTGCGCAAACCGTTTCGGCAAGCAGTTCCAACTTAACAATCCGTATGGTGTTCGGCGCAAACACCCTAAATGAAGTGCAGGTGGTGAGCGTAGGCTATGGCACACTGGATAAAAAAGAAGTTTCCAGCGCTATTACCCACGTGGATGCAAGTGACCTTAAGTCAGTTGCCGCCAACAATCCGCTGATGTCTTTACAGGGTAAAGTGGCAGGCCTTACTATTTCCAACACATCTACCGCCGACCCAAATTCCTCGCCCAGTGTACAGCTACGCGGCGTTTCGTCACGCAGTGCAGGCTTGGGCCCACTGTATGTGGTAAACGGTGTGCCGGGTGGCAATATCGATAACATTAACCAGAATGATATTGCATCAATTGACGTGCTGAAAGGCGGTGCTGCTTCCGCGATATATGGTACCCGTGGCAGCAACGGGGTAATTATCATCACCACCAAAAAGGGTAGTGGCCAGTCAACCCTCGTATATGATGGTTATGCCAGTTTTGATTACCTCACCATGACCCCGGATGTATTAACCGCTGCTCAGTTTCGCCAGGATCGCGTGGGTGCCAAGCCTGCCCAGGGCGTAGATTATGGTGCCAATACCGACTGGATGAAGGCAGTTACCCGTTCGCCGGCATACGGCGAAAAACATACCGTGCAGTTATCCGGTGGCAACGCTAACGATAATTATTTTGCTTCGGCAGATTACCGTGATGCGAACGGTATCGACCTGCGTGCATATAAAAAAGAATATGGCGCACGTATCAATGTCAATCATACCTCAAAGGATAAAGTTTATACCGTTACACTGAACATAGCACCCCGGTATATGCACACCAGCAATGCCGACTATGCCGGTTTTAACGACGCCATTACGCTAAACCCTACGATACCTATTTACGACAGTACCGGCTATCATTACATCAACACCGGTTTTTTTGCCAATAACCCGGTAGAAAGTGCGAGACTGATACAAAGCCAGGCTGAAATACATGAACTGGATATGAGTGGCTCACTGAAAGTAAACATTGCCAAAAATCTTAATTCAGTGGTAACGGTATCAGACATTAGTGCAGATTATAAAAATCTTTATTTCTCGCCGTCAACACTTACTACGGTTGTTCATTCCGGGCAATCAACCAAAACCAATTATGCTTCGCAGGATGAGCAGGACAACGACCAGAAAAACATTGAATGGACATTGAACTATTCACTTAACCTTAACAAGCATCATATTAAAGCATTGGCAGGTTATTCCTACAGCTATTTCAATTATCAGGAATTTAGCGCCAATAATTACGATTTTCCTTTTGATACTTTCCAATGGAACAACCTCGGTTCCGGAACATGGAACGGTGGCGGTGAAGGCAATGGTCAAAGCGCCGTATACTCTACCCAAAACGATTCCAGATTGGCTGCATTTTACGGAAGGGTTATGTATGATTATGACAACAAGTACATCCTTACCGGTAGCTTGCGTCACGAAGGTTCTTCAAAGTTCGGTGCTGATAATAAATGGGGAAATTTTCCGGCAGTTTCGGCCGCTTGGCGCATTTCTGATGAGAATTTCCTCAAAGGTAAGATCAGCTGGCTCAACGACCTGAAGTTGCGTGCGGATTATGGCGTAACGGGCAATCAGGATTTCGGTAATTATCTTTCATTATTGCTGTATGGCGGTTATGGTTATTTCCCATTCGATGGTATGACTTATCAGGTGTACGGGCCATCGCAAAACGTTAACCCTAACCTTGGCTGGGAAAAGGCGATCAATTTTAACGCGGGTATCGATTTCGAAGTGTTGAACAGCAGGATCACTGGTTCCATCAATTATTATGTGCGTACCAATAAAGATCTGCTGGGCTATTACAATGTGCCGCTACCACCAAACCCGCAATCGCAAACCTTTACCAATGTAGGTACCATGAAAAATTCCGGCATTGAAGTACAGTTGAACATTGCGGCAGTAAGGTCGAACAATTTCGATTATAATATCTCCTTTACTACCGCTTATAACAACAATAAGTTTGTATCCTTCTCTAACAAGCTTTACCAGGGCGCTCCTTTCGAGGATGTAGCTGGTTTGCCTGCCCCCGGCAGCCCGGGAACGATAGAGCGTATAGAAGAAGGTCACCGCATAGGGGATTATTATATGCTAAGGTCGGCAGGTGTTGATAATAATGGCGGTTTGCTGGTGTACAACAAAGCGGGAAAGATTATCCCCGCAAGCCAGGCAAGCGCAGATGACAAACAATTTGTAGGTAATGGCTTGCCTAAGTTTACCGGTTCGTTGGGGAACACTTTACGCTACAAGAATTGGGATTTGAGTGTGTTTTTCCGTGGAAACTTTGGATATAAACTATTTAACATGGAAGCGTTCTATATCGGAACCCCTGCTACACAGTCGGATGCAAACACGCTGAAATCAGCTTATGATCCGAAAAGCAAATACTCTAAACTGACTAATCCATCAACCACTGCACTGGCATCGGATTACTTCCTTGAGTCGGGTGCGTTTGTTAAGATCGATAATGTTACACTGGGTTACAAGCGCCAGGTCAATTCCAAATTCCTGCGTTCGTTCCGCGTGTATGCTACGGCAACCAACCTGCATACCTTTACCGGCTTTGCCGGCGGCGATCCGGACCTTTATCCGGTGAACGGCCTGACACCAGGCGTACAGGGTAACCTGAATTTCTATCCTGCGACCATACAGTTACTGGCAGGCGTACAATTAACATTTTAAGTATTAACGATGAGAGCTATGAAAATGAATAGTAAAAAATATATCTGCGGCCTGATCTTAATGGCCGGACTCGTATCCGGAAGTTGTACAAAACTTAATGAACATGTTTACGACCAGGTAGATCAGTCCGAATTCCTCACCAGGCGCAGTGATGTTATCCGGGATTTTTTGCGGCCGTTTGAGCATGCTTACTGGAGCATACAGGGTAATGATATTTTTGCCGCAGGCGAAGATTGCACAGACGAGTTTGCTACGGTTAACCGTCAGGGTGATTGGCAGAACGGGAACTATTTCCAGCGTATGCATTATCATACCTGGACTACGCAGGATTACTTTACCAGCGGTGCGTGGACTGCTTTTTATCAGGGTATTGTGCTTTCAACCAACTCTTTGGAAGACATGGAAAGCATTTCAGATCCGCAAAAGCTGAATGTTACTCCTACAGAACTGGCTGATTTTAAGGCTGAGTTGAGGACATTAAGGGCATGGTTTTATTTGCGTGCATTTGATTTTTACCGTAATATAGAGATCATTACTGATGTTAAGCATACCACTACCGGTAATAAGCAATCAACACCGCAGGAAACCTTTAACTATATTGAGTCTGAACTGAAAGCGGCTTTGCCCGATCTTCCGCAGCGTGAAACGCTTGGCGCAACCGGCATAGGTCGTTGGACACAAGCAGGAGCAGCGGCGTTGCTTGTGCGGCTATACCTGAATGCTAAGGTTTATACCGGACAGGACAAGTTTAGCGATTGTGCTACTGTTTGTCAGGATATCATCAGTGGTAAATACGGATCTTATCAATTGGATACCCGCTGGGATGCACCATTTGATTATACTAATACAGGCCTCAACTCAGAGGTGATTTACGGTTTCCCGGGCAGCCTCGCACGTACGCACTGGCAATATGATGCTGGTATGTATTTCTGGGGTATGACCTATGATGCCGCGCCATTATACTGCGGCTTTACCGACTTCGGGCAGGCTAACCCGAAATATGCGCTGCAGCCAGGCAGGGATGTGGACAGCGTGGAATATTCATTTGCGCTTGGAAAACCATTTGTTAAATTCCAGCATTATCCTGACGATTATCGTTTAAAACTGTATAAAAACCTCGGCAACAGCACCCGCGAGGGCATGTTCCTGTATGGGTATCTGCCATACCAGCATGTGGTGAACGGCAAAACAGTTACTGATACCGTTCGTGGCAATAAAGGCCCATACTCGCTGTTCATCCGCGACCAGGTGGGATGGTTCCTTAATGCCAAGCCGGGTACTAAAATTGCCGATAAGGAATCGGATATGAATCATGCCGATCACAATTCCGGTGTGTTCTTACTCAAATACCCCATCTATCCTACACCTGACCCTAACCGCATCACTTCGGCTTATGCAGAGATACGTTTGTCAGAAATCTACTATTCGCTGGCTGAATGTAAATACCGTGCCGGTGATAAGGCTGGTGCTGCGGTACTATTAAACGCGGTACGCAAAAGAAACTATCCTGCCGGATCGCCAAGCCTTTATAAACCAGACGGTAGTCAGCTAACTGACCAGGAGATGCTTGACGAATGGGGGCGCGAATTTATTGGCGAGAACCGCCGCCGTACAGACCTGATCCGTTGGGGAGTATTCAACACAGGTACATGGTGGGATAAAAAACCTGATGCCGATAACCACACAGCTATATTCCCGATAGGACAAGACATTATGGGCGCTAACCCGCAGCTTGTACAAAATCCAGGCTACAATTAATATCCTTTTTTTCCGCCGCCCAAAACAATACCGGGCGGCGGAAATCATTGTTAAAATTACTACTTATGAAGAAAGCGCCCTGCTGCTTAGTGCTGATCTGTTTTTTATTGATCTGCTTTACCGCGCAATCGCAACCTGTACCCATTAAGAGTTCAGGAATGATAGGCAAATCGATAGCCGAATTTATACCCACAGGTTTCGATCCATCCAAAACACCCTCTTTAATGCTTCAAAAAGCGCCCGTTATTAAAGGCGCAATTCCGCACGCATGGCGGGTTATTCCGGAGTTTAGCTTAACAAATGGCAAAGCCCGCGCCGTTGTGCGCCTGCAGGGCGATATCAGCCTTTATGGCGGCGGGGAAGTGACCGGCCCGCTGCTGCGGAATGGCCAAACCATCAGACTATGGAATACTGATAACGGAGCTTATGGCACTGACAGCGGAAAACGCCTGTACCAAACCCATCCATGGGTACTCGGCGTGAGGAAAGACGGTACAGCCTTCGGTATCCTTTTTGACAGTTCATGGAAAGCGGAGCTGACGACTAATAACGACGAGATCAACTACAGATCAGAAGGTGCATTGTTCCGCGTTTTTGTTATCGACAGAAAGTCGCCTCAAGAGGTGCTCAAGGGATTGGCCGAACTCACCGGAACCATTGAAATGCCGCCACGATGGGCACTGGGTTACCAGCAGTGTCGTTTTTCGTACGCTTCGGCAAAACGTGTGATGGAGATTGCCGATACTTTCCGTGTAAAGAGAATACCCTGCGATGCCATTTGGATGGATATTGATTATATGAATGGTTTCAGGGTGTTTACATTCGACCCCACACGTTTCGCTAACCCCAAACAGCTCAATGCAGATTTGCATGCCAAAGGTTTCCACTCAGTGTTTATGATCGATCCGGGCGTAAAGGCAGATAGCGCCTATTCGGTTTACCGTTCAGGATCGGCTAATGATGTTTGGGTGAAAGATGCTGCAGGTAAGGAATATCACGGAAAGGTTTGGCCGGGGGCATGCGCGTTCCCTGATTTTACCATGCCTCGTACGCGTGACTGGTGGGCTGGCCAATACAAGCAATTTGTAGCAAATGGCATCGACGGCATTTGGAATGACATGAACGAACCTTCGGTAAATGATAATGAATTACCCCAAAATTTGCGCCTTGGCACCATGCCGTACAATAACGAGCATAGGGGCGGTGGCGATTTACCTGCCGGCCCGCATTTGTTATACCACAACGCCTATGGCCGCCTGATGGTGGAGGCCACCCGGCAGGGTGTATTGACTGCCGCACCGGATAAACGCCCATTTGTTTTAACTCGCGCAAATCTGCTGGGCGGCCAGCGTTACGCCGCAACATGGACGGGAGATAACGCTGCCGAAGAAAGGTTTATGAAAGTTTCCGTACCGATGTCTATTACGCTCGGTCTTTCAGGACAGCCATTCAGCGGGCCGGATATCGGTGGTTTCCTGGGCAATACCAGTACCGATCTGTGGAAGAACTGGCTGGGTTTTGGCGTATTCCTGCCTTTTGCGCGCGGGCATGCTTGTGCCGGTACCAATAATAAAGAGCCCTGGGCATTTGGCCCGGAAGCGGAAGAAACATCCCGTGTTGCCATTGAGCGCCGTTACCGGTTGCTGCCTTATCTCTATACGTTATTTCACGATGCACACGAAACCGGTGTTCCGATCATGCTGCCCGTATTTTTTGACGATCCGAAAGATGCAAGGCTTCGTTCCGAAGAACAGGTATTCCTCTTAGGCAAAAGCCTCCTGATTATCCCATCTTTTGCCAAAGATCCCGCACTGCCTTCAGGTAAGTGGGAGCCGATAAGCCTGATTGATGGCGATCGGGCCAATGCTTGTCAGGCTAAGCTGCTCATCAAAGGCGGCAGTATTATTCCGGTAGGCAAGATCATCCAAAATACCAATGAAAATGCGTTGGATTCGCTCACGCTTTTTGTGTGTTTAGATGAAAATGGCAAAGCCGAAGGTCGGCTATATTGGGACTCGGGCAATGGCTGGGGCTTTAAAAAGGGCAATTATAGCCAACTTATGTTCCATGCATCCAGCAAAAGTGGAGTTATAAATATCAGTGTAGTATCAATCGGCGGCCATTATCCCATCCGAGCAGATATTCATCACCTCAATGCCGTAGTAATGGAAAACGGCAAAACATACCGGGGAACAGGCAGCCTGGCCGGCGGCATAAATGTTCCGTTGAGACAATAGCCGCAATACTTTTAATCCGAATAACAATTTATACATGAATCGCTTTTATATCTCGATATTAATTTTCTGCCTTTTCCTGTTAACTGCTATAGGGCAGGCGGTTGCACAGCAAGATCCAGCAGCTAATAAACAAGCTGTCATTATCAGCGGAAATGCCCGTTTTACATTATTAACGCCTCAAATAGTCAGAATGGAATGGGACAGCGTGCATCATTTTAATGATGACGCCACTTTTACCGTGATCAACCGGAAGCTGCCTGTACCATCCTTTACTAAAACTGAAAAGAATGGTTGGTTAGTTATTAGTACAACGCTATTGGAAATCCGATACAAGCTTAATTCAGGTGCTTTTAATTCTGGCAACCTGCAAATCAACAGCAAAACGAATAGGGGAGCTGCTTTCAGCTGGCACCCCGGCGATCAGCAGAAAGAAAACCTTAAAGGCACTTACCGTACGCTCGACAGGATGAATGGCGACTCTGATCTATGGGAGAAAAAACGCCTGCAACTGGAAGATGGTTTGTTGGCGCGAGATGGATGGAGTTTGGTGGATGACAGTCGCACATTGCATTTTGATAATAGCAGCTGGCCATGGGTAAAACCTCAAACTAATTATGAAGAGGCCATAGACTGGTATTTTATGGGTTATGGTCACGATTACAAGAGCGCCCTTGCAGATTTTACCAAAATTGCCGGACGAGTGCCTATGCCGCCGCGTTATGCCTTCGGTTACTGGTGGTCTCGCTATTGGGCTTATTCAGATAACGAATTGCGTGATCTGATAGGTCATTTTCATGATCGCCATATCCCGCTGGATGTGCTTGTGATTGACATGGACTGGCACAAAGAACTAAGCGACGACCGCTGGACGGGCTGGACGTTTAACGATAGCTATTTTACAGACAGTAAGAAGTTTCTAAACTGGGTACATGCCAACCAGTTAAAAGTGACAGTGAATTTGCACCCTTCATGGGGTATTGCGCCTGGCGAGGATGCTTACCCGGCGGCAGCAAAAGCGTTGGATTTCGACACCGTCGGTCATAAGATCATTCCGTATGCCGGATCGGATAAGAAGTTTATGACAGCCTTGTTTGATCAGGTGTTGCAGCCTCTGCAAAGGTCAGGTATCGATTTCTGGTGGCTCGACTGGCAGCAATGGCC
>JBQCIS010000199.1:0-26110 GCA_051953515.1 Mucilaginibacter sp. | reverse complement strand
CATTCACATTATGGCGCACAAATATTTCGGCCATACGCTGTTCAAATACATCAAACTGCTGTACGGGGACAAAATATTCCAGCAATACATAAGTACTGTCCTCCCGCGATTTAGGCTCAAGTTCCGCAACATCATAACCCGCTTCATAATTACGCCAGTGTATCTTTTTACCTCGATAGATCAGCGGATCAACCAGAAACTCGCGGCGCCATTTTCCCCAGGGTGCTTCGGTAAATGACCACAGGAAGTATCGCTCGAGAGGATAAGATTCCTTTAGCGGCATTAGGCGCGTTTTAACGGTGGGGTTTTCATTTGTCTTTATCCATGTTACCGCGCGTACCCGCTTGTATTTGGGAGGGTAGATATCGCCATTATGAAAAATAGCATTGTTATTATTACGTATCTGACTGAAGAAATAGTCTTTATACTCTTTTACCCGCATCTTTTTATCTACCCGTCTTATTGCCACATTGTCGGTCAGTTCCAGTTCGGCCTGTACAATTATTCCTATGGCATTATAACAGCCTATTGTGCTAAAAAATATTTCCGCATTTTCTGTTCGACTCGCATGTATCAGACTACCATCCGCTAGCACTACGTCAATCGATCGTACACTTAAAATTACAGGACCGCTGCCAATGTACCGTCCATGCGCATTAACACTTAATGCGCCACCAACCGTAAAATTGGCATAGGTTTGCATGATTTTTACGCTTAGTTGAAATGGATCGATGTATTGTTGAATATCGCACCAGCGGATGCCGGTTTGTACCTTGATTAACTTTTCTCCCGTCGAGAATTCAAGTACTTTATTCATTCCACGCATATCGATGTGAACACTGTGCGGACTTGCAGTTTGTCCGCCCATGCTAAAGCGTCCGCCGCCAACTGAGATGGTTCCTTTGGTGTTTCTGACTATCTCACATAATTCTTCAATAGTTTGCGGGCGAAAGATTTTGTCGACCAGCACCGGGTTGAGGCGCGTAACATCGTCAATAATACGCTCCTCGGTTTTCAAATGAGGGATAATCTTTCCATTGTCGTTCTTCAGGTAATCAGATGCTGAGCCGGGTACATCTCCGTAGCGGTTTTTAGCGCAATTACTTTTTTTAAAGCCCAGCCAGTAAAAAAGCAGTAACGGCCCAAATAAGGGCACCAATAAAGCCAGCAACCAATAGCCAGATTTATTATGATCATGCAATCTTTTAATGGAAGTGGCAATAATAATCCAGAAAAGTATTGGATATAGGAAAAAGGTTGAACGGGGGCCTATTCCAAAAAGCAGGACGTTATAAAACACATAAAAAGTACACCAGTAAAACACAGATGCCAACCAGAATGCTCCTTTTGACATCCTCCCGTTAATAGTAAACAGCAGGTAACTTACAGGTAGTTTTTGTTTAAGGCGCATTTGTGATAAGCAATAAGCTAATATATGATATAAATGGGAATGTCCAGTTGGCTTTTACCTCTTCTTTCTGAAAGCCGAGCGGGTCCACTTACCCTATGGCAACAAATGCCTTACAAAGCCGTTAAAGTTTTGTATCATTTTGATAATGGCTAATTTTGCCTGAACATTAAAATCCGATAAATATGTCAACAGTTGAAACTGCTTACGTAAAATACAAGGTAAAAGATTTTTCGCTGGCTGAGTGGGGCCGCAAGGAAATTGAGTTGGCCGAAGCCGAAATGCCAGGCCTTATGGCTTTACGTGCCGAATATGGCGCAAGTCAGCCGCTTAAAGGTGCGCGCATTGCAGGCTGTCTGCACATGACCATACAGACTGCTGTTTTAATAGAAACCCTGCAGGCGCTGGGCGCCGAGGTTACCTGGAGCAGCTGCAATATATTCTCAACTCAGGACCATGCCGCTGCTGCCATTGCTGCTGCCGGCACTTCTGTTTATGCATGGAAAGGCATGAACGCGGAAGAGTTCGACTGGTGCATTGAGCAGACCTTATTCTTTGGCGAAGAACGCAAGCCTTTGAACATGATATTAGACGACGGCGGCGACCTTACCAACATGGTGCTGGACAAATATCCAGAACTGGTTGCCGGCATTAAAGGCCTTTCTGAAGAAACCACAACCGGTGTTCATCGTTTGTATGAGCGTATGAAGAACGGCACTTTGCCAATGCCTGCCATCAACGTTAACGATTCGGTTACCAAATCTAAATTCGATAACAAATATGGCTGCCGCGAGTCGCTGGTAGATGCTATCCGTCGTGCTACCGACGTAATGCTGGCCGGTAAGGTAGCTGTGGTTTGCGGGTACGGCGATGTGGGCAAAGGTTCTGCCGAGTCGTTAAGCAGCGCAGGTGTTCGTGTGATCGTTACCGAAATTGACCCGATCTGCGCATTGCAGGCTGCTATGGAAGGTTATGAAGTAAAGAAATTATCAACTGCTATTGCTGAAGCCGACATCGTGGTAACCGCTACCGGCAACTGCGATATTGTACGCGAGCAGCACTTCCGCGCACTGAAAGATAAAGCTATTGTTTGCAATATCGGCCACTTCGATAACGAGATTGATATGGCATGGCTGAACGGCGCTTATGGCAATACCAAAATCGAGATTAAACCGCAGGTAGATAAATATACCATCGACGGTAAAGACCTGATTGTACTGGCGGAAGGCCGTTTGGTAAACCTGGGTTGCGCAACCGGTCATCCAAGCTTTGTGATGAGTAACTCGTTTACTAACCAAACTTTGGCTCAATTAGAGCTTTGGCTGCACAATGAAAAATACGAGAACAAGGTTTACACGTTACCAAAACACCTCGATGAAAAGGTTGCGCGACTGCACTTAGCCAAGATCGGCGTTGAATTGGAAGAACTCGACCAGCACCAGGCTGATTACATTGGCGTACCGGTAAGCGGTCCGTTCAAACCGGAATATTACAGGTATTAAGCTGAAAGGCTAAAGCTTAAAGCAAAAAGACAGAAAGGGGTGTGATGAAAATCACGCCCTTTTTGTTTTTCGAAACAAAAAATATTCAATTATAGGCATTTATAACAAACGCAGATTTTATGTCCTTTTTTTGAGTTTTTCTCTAACTTCTTAACACAGAGATCATCTACAACCCTTATATTTATGCCAGTAATAATAATATTACAAAAAAACCCTTAATTGTTTAAACCGGTGAAGCTAAAATGGTTGCCTGTTTTATTGGCTATATGTGTGCTCTCCTGTAAAAAGGATTACACATTAAAAGGCATCACGCTAACACAACAACATGGACCGGTTACAGACAGCATTGCGGTTAACCTCTCCATTAACGACAGCAAACCCGGCTACACCGTTTCTTCGCAATTTGAAGGGCTGAGTTACGAAACAGCTATTTTATCCCAAAATCCTGAATATCTCAATACCGAAAACAAAATACTGATCAACCTGGTGCAAAATCTTGGTCATGGCGTGTTGCGTATTGGCGGCAACAGCAGCGACCTGATGGATTGGGCAGACAACAGTACTGATACTGCTAAAAAAAATATAGTAACCAGAGAGCAGATCGACCGCCTGGCCGATTTTTCAAAGGCCACCGGCTGGCAAGTGATCTTCGGCCTAAACCTGGTTAACAGAAATGCCGGTGCCGCGGCCAACGAAGCTGCGTATGTTTATAAAAAGCTCGGCCATAATCTTTTATCCCTGCAAAACGGCAACGAGCCGGACGCTTATTTTTTAGCTCCGCGGCCTCGGTCATATTCCTATACAGATTATTGCGCTGAGTGGTATAATTATTTTAAAACGATCAGGAAAAGCGTATCACAGGCGCCATTTGCCGGTCCAGACGTTACACAGTTCAACAACACCTGGCTGAAGAACTTTACCACTCATGAAGGCGCAAACATCAAAATGATAGATGGTCATTATTATATTACGGGCCCGGCTTCAGATCCATCGATTGTATATGGCGATGTACTGAACGATAACAAAAGACTTTACCAATACCTGTCCACATTACGTGCTGTTTCTGCAGCAAATAAGAAACCATTTCGTATCTCTGAGTGCAACACTATTTCCGGGCAAGGTAAGCCGGGGGTAAGTAACGTTTTCGCATCCGCATTATGGGCACTTGATTTTATGTGGAAGGTAGCTGATAACGGCGGTCAGGGAGTAAATTTTCATGGCGGAAATATGAGTTTTGTTTATTCGCCCATAGCACATCCGGGAGATGGCTATGTGACCCGGCCTGAATATTACGCTATGCTGGCCTTTAAATATGGCGCAGTGGGGCAAACTATTATCCCCGTAACAATGGAGCGCCGCGATTACAACCTTGGTGCGCATGCCGTTATAAGCGCTAATAAAAAAACTTATTCGGTAACACTCATCAATAAGGAAATAAAAACCGATGCGGTATTTACGCTAAAATTTACAAAGCCGATTAATAATGTATCGATAGCGCGACTTACATCGTCAGGTATAATTGGAGAGAATGTCACTTTTGCAGGCAGTCAGGTAAATGCGGACGGTACATTTACGCCCGATATAACCGAAAAACACCAGCTAACAAATAGTTATACCGTTACGGTAAGGATACCGGCTGCAAGCGCGGCGGTGGTTAACGCGGATTAACGGAACCGTAATGTTTATTACTATCTGAAATCCAGCTTAAGCTTGATTTCCTGAATCCACTTTGTTTTCCAATACGGTACGTATAGATATAGGAACCGCCGACAGCAACGTAAAGCCGGGTTGGAATGGTTGTAGTAATTGTAATAATTGCATCAACCCCCATTGAATTAAACGGTAAATCAAAAATAATCAACAGTTTAATACAACCAATCAACTACCCAATTCATTTTTGCAATTTTTAAATAAAAAAGATGGTAGTTTTGGGTCTTTAAAAAATATCGTTAAAATGAGCAATTCATCTAATCCGGTTTCACATAACACTTATTTTGAAGGCAGGGTTCAGAGTCTGGGCCTGGAAACTGAAAAGGGCCGGGCTACTTTAGGGGTCATGAAAAAAGGCGCTTATCAATTTGATACCAGCACCAAAGAAACTATGATATTTATAGAAGGTGTGGTAAGTACCAACTTACCTGGTGGCGAATGGCAAAAACATCAAAAACAGGATGCGCTTAACATCCCTGCGGGAATCGTATTCGATATCAATTGTGAAACCGACGTAGCGTATATTTGCTATTATGGATAGATTGATTCTATGGTCTTTCCATAGCGATGGGTTTGAAACCCATCGCTATAAATAGTTAGATCCAAACTCACCACTCACCAATTCCCCAAACATTACCTACCTTAGCGATGTTTACATCCAGTAATGAAAAGATATACTGCTGTTTCTGTTGTCTTTCTGGCACTTATAGTTGCGTCATGTTCGCACAAGGTACATCCCAATGCGGGCAGCTTTGCCGCAACCGATAAAGTTTATAACCATGTAACTGACTCGGTTGTAGGCGTAATACAATCACAGCCTGTACCTATGCTGATAGATAGCACCGGCGCGCAGATTCCGGCCGGATGGGTAGGCACGGTAAATTTCAATCTGCGCAAGCCGAATTATGTGATCATCCACTTTACTGCCCAGGATTCGGTTCAGCAAACCCTGCAAACCTTTACTGTGGTAAGAACGCAGGTAAGCGCCCACTACGTAGTAGGAAAGGACGGCAAGATATACCACATGCTGAACGATTACCTGCGCGCATGGCAGGCCGGCGTAAGCAAATGGGGCAGCGTTACCGATATGAACAGTTGTTCCATAGGCATCGAACTGGACAACAACGGCAATGAACCATTCGCGCCTGCGCAGATCAATAGCCTGCTTTCGCTTTTAACTTATCTCAAGAAAACCTACAACATTCCAACCGCCAACTTCATTGGTCACCAGGATATAGCACCTGTTCGCAAGCCTGATCCGGGGCCGTTCTTCCCGTGGAAAACGCTGGCCGCGCATGGCTTTGGTTACTGGAGCGATGATGTTATGGAACTTCCGCCGGATAATTTCGATCCGGCAATCGCCTTAAAGCTGATCGGGTACGATACTGACAACCTTAATGCGGCCATAGTGGCTTTCAAAAGGCATTTCATTCAAACCGATCAAAACCCTGCCTTAACGCAGCTGGATTTGAATGTGCTATATAATTTGGAGCAGGAATATAATCCGGCCCCTTTATAAATCTCCAGTAAGAGGACTTTACGGTAATTCCCGATTATATTTAATAAAATCTGTATTTTAGGTTTAACCTAAAAACTATTGTTATGGACCCTAATGTGATTATCTTAATAGCTGTAACAATTATAATAATTTTAGCTATTAGACTTTATGTCCTAAATTCGAAAATTCCTCTATTGGCTGAAGAGCTTTTTTCAAAATTTAGGGAAAAGGAAATTGAGACATTAAGGATGGCATTAGATGATGCTTCAAAACGAAAAGCTTTGGCAGATTTAGAGCTTTGGAAAATTGAGCATGAAAATATCATACGACAAGATGCAATAAACAGAAGTCAATCAATAATACTTGGGAAAGTTTCAGAACATGCAATACCATTTCACACACAATTTCCTTTTAACCCCAAAGATTTGCGTTTTGTAGGTAGCCCGATTGATATGATAGTTTTCGATGGTGCAGATGAAGACAGAGAAGTATCCATACATTTTTTAGAAATTAAGACAGGAAATTCATCATTAAATAGAAAGCAAAAAGTCATTAAGGATGCGATTTTGAGTGGCAGAGTTTTTTGGCGAGAATTAAGAGTATAGTCCTCCTGGTAGGAAAGATTTAGAAAAGACTGACAGCTAACGCCTGCTCCAAATCCTTCGCCAAATACTCCGCATCCTCCAACCCTACATACATCCTTATCAAATTATGCCGCTCGTTTGCTGGATTATAATCTTCCTTTTTAATGGCAGCTATAGAAGGGATGATTAAACTTTCATGCCCGCCCCATGATACCGCCATCAGAATGTGCTGCAGCCTGTTGCAAAACGCCTCTATCTTTTCAACAGAAGGTTCCTTTAACGTAAAACTGAATAAGCCGCCGCAGCCCTGCATTTGTTGGTGCGCCAGTTTGCCTTGTTTAAAATAAGGGGCAAAAGGCCAGATCACCTTTGCTACTGCCGGATGTTGACCCAGCCATGCGGTAATAGTTTTAGTACTTTCAAAGCTGCGCTGTAAACGTAGCGGCAAGGTACGCAGCCCGCGTATGAGCAGCCATGCCGAATGCGGCGACAGGGCTGAGCCGATGTTAAGGTATTCGTTATCAAATATCTGTTTAATAAGCCCCCTGCTGCCCGTAAGCACACCCGCTACCACATCAGAATGCCCGCCAATATACTTGGTAGCCGATTGCGCCACCAGATCAATACCCAACCGGATAGGCTGCTGGTAAAGCGGGCTGCAATAACTGTTATCTACCATGGTTAAAATGCCTTTTTGCTTTGCAATAGCGGCTACGGCTTGCATATCCTGTAAATCGTAACTAAAGGTGTTGAGGCTTTCCAGGTAGATGAGTCTGGTATTTGGGCGGATGGCGCTTTTAAAGTTCTGTACGTCGGCGCCGTCAACAAAGGTTGTCTCCACGCCGAATTTGGGCAGCAGGTTTTTAAAAAGCTTGGTCGTCCAGCTATAAGGGTTCTCTACCGAAACGATATGATCGCCCTGCTTCACCAGCGCCAGTATGGGTACGGCAATGGCCGCTATTCCGCTTCCGAAAACCAGGGCATCCTCTGCGCCATCCAGTGCAGCCAGCTTTTTGCGCAGGATATTTATAGTTGGGTTATTGCCGCGCGAATACAGGTTAACTTCAAATTCTCCGCCCAGCGCCTGCCGGAAATCATCAACCGTTTTGAACGCGAAATTACTGGTTTGCACAATTGGCGGCGATACGGCGCTGAAGTAATCTTCCCGGTCTTCGCCCAGTTCGTTTAGTATGTAAGAGATATCCATTATTGCTTGCCCGATGCTGTTTTCCTTTTGTTATATAAACGGCTGATAAAGTAAATAACCAGTCCCGAAGCATAAGCGCTTAGGCAAATGATCAGCGACCAGGGGTTTTTATCCGCATTGGCTTCAAAATTTATAAAAATATTGGCAGTTACGAACCAATAGGTTAGTATGAATATTACGGGGATGTATGGAAACCATTTAATGGTGTAGATGCCGGTTCCGTCCAGATGTTTGGTACGCTTGCGCAGGATAAATATCGACATGGCTACCAGCGACAGCCCTATGGTGTCGAAAAACATGATATAATCCAGCACGGTGCCAAAATTTTGCACAAACAGCAATATCAGCAATATGATCACCACAAAAAAGCTCATGGCAAAGCTCTGCACCTGCGTGCGCGGGTTTACATGTTTAAATATGGGCGGCAGTATCCTATCCTCAGCCATGGCATAGTACATGCGCGGGTTAGAGAGGATATTCACGTTGATATAAGCCATTATCGACCCAAACAACAGCAGCGAAACGATCTTGAAACCCACCTGTCCGAAGATATATCCGCCCATCTTGGCAGCCAGCTGCGTGTTGCCCTGTAGGCCGCCTATCCCCAATATCTTATAATAAGCAAAGTTTACCGACAGATACAGAAATATCACCAAACCCATTCCTAAAAAAATACCCTTGGGAATATTGGTTTGCGCCTTTATCACATCGCCGCCAAAGTTGATGGTTTGCTGGTAGCCCCCATAAGTAAAAAACACCGCCACCAGGCTTAGCCCAAAGGCCTTCACCGGACTCACCATGCTCGGAATTATAGGGTGCGCTGCCGGGAGCGCGTCGCTTTTAAAAACCGCGAGGCACAAAACCAGTATCAGCCCTATTTTAAAAATGGTAAGCACATTTTGTGTTCGCGCACTCATTTTTATCCCTAAAAAATTGATCAAATACAGCAGTAATACCTGAGCAATACTCATAATCTCTACGCCGGTAGCATTTTGCAGACTGGCAGGTAATACATAAGGATTAATGTACTCCGCTCCCACTATAGCTACCGCTGCCACCGATGCCGCATTACTGATCACCGCAACCCAGTTAATCATAAAAGCCAGCGACGGATGGTAACAGTAGGAAAATACTTTATAAAAACCGCCGGCAGCCGGGAAACGGGCACCGATCTCGGCAAAAGTAAGCGCACCAAACAGGCTGATCAGTCCGCCGAAGATCCAGGCGGCAAAGAATATCCAGGCATTTCCGGCCTTCAGGGCAACCTCGCCCGGCGTCTTAAATATACCCATTCCAATTACCAGGCTAACTACTATCATGGTAATATCAAACCGGTTTAGTTTGGGTTTTATCGTCATTATTTATTATCAGGTATTATAATATTAGCTGAAAATCAGTTATATTCGCGTTTAAATAGTTTGGGCCTCCCTAAATAATTAAGAAACTGTTGCATAGCAATTTGAATGAAGCAATTTAAACAAATATTGCTAACCGTAATAACATTGTGCTGCATAGGTTATGCATTTGCGCAGGTTAAGCGTCTACACGAAAATCCCGAAAACAAAAAATTTTACCAGCTGCTAAAGCAAACCAATCTGAAATTTAGCTATCCGGCAGGCTTCAGGCAAATTACACCGGTTGACGATGAAGATTTCTCATACGATTTTGCCATGGAATTACCCGACAAAGATTTTGAGGTATGGCTGCAGGTAAAACCGCAGCGGCAAAACTGGATAAGCTATGAAAAGGCCCGTCGCGATAACACACAAAAGCCAGTAGCCAACCCCGATTCGATGTATGTTGATATCAGCCGGGCCGATGCCATAGCCTTGAGTGCCGACAATAATATACTGGAACGCAACATGCCGCCCGCGGTACTGGCAAGGTACAATGCCGATGCCGGCAAATCATATCTGCTGAACCTTAACGATATGGAAGTTACCAAGCATTATAAATACGCATTGATAGTAGCCCTGCAAAAAAACCATTCGGGCACATTGATAGCCGTATATTTTACTAACGAAAAAGATGCCGACTTTTACCGCGAGGTATATCGCGCCGCACATTGCCTACGGTTTTCCAATCAGCCGGGCCGATAATGTGAATAAGTTAGGATAATTCATTAGCAAATTTCGGGTTAACATATATTTTTGCCTCAAAGGGGCATTGCATGCGCTTTTTAAAGATGAAGAATACATGGCAGAGATAAATTACAGTGAAGACAGCATACGGTCGCTCGACTGGAAGGAACATATCCGTCTGCGTCCGGGTATGTACATTGGTAAACTGGGCGATGGCTCGGCTTATGATGATGGTATTTACGTATTGCTGAAAGAGATCATCGACAACTCTATCGATGAGTTTGTGATGGGCGCAGGCAAGACGATTGATGTGAACATCAGCGAACATAAAGTAGCCGTGCGCGATTATGGCCGCGGTATACCGCTGGGTAAGGTGATCGACTGTGTCTCCAAGATCAATACCGGTGGTAAGTATGATAGCAAAGCCTTCCAGAAATCTGTTGGTTTGAACGGTGTGGGTACCAAGGCGGTGAATGCACTGTCGACCAGCTTCACCGTGCAATCATACCGCGACGGCCGCACCAAAATTGCAGAATTTACCAAAGGCGAATTGGTGCGCGACGAGCCCGAAAAAGAAACCACGCAACGCAACGGCACCGCTATTAACTTTTTGCCGGATGACAGCATCTTCCGCCACTACCGCTTTATACCGGAGTTTGTAGAGAACATGATATGGAACTACGTGTTCCTGAATGCCGGATTAACGGTTAACTTCAATGGGCAAAAATATTTTTCGGAAAAAGGCCTTTACGACCTGCTGGCCCGCAATACCGATACCGATACCATGCGCTACCCGATCATTCACCTGAAGGGTGATGATATTGAAGTGGCCATGACCCACGGCCAGCAATACGGCGAAGAATATTATTCGTTCGTGAACGGCCAGCACACCACACAGGGCGGTACGCACCAGGCGGCTTTCCGCGAAGCGGTAGTTGCCACACTGCGCGATTTCTATAAAAAGAATTTCGAAGCATCAGATATCCGTGCATCTATTGTTGCTGCAATATCTATAAAAGTTCAAGAGCCGGTGTTCGAGTCGCAAACCAAAACAAAATTAGGCTCGGTAAATGTTGGCCCGGATGGCCCTTCCGTCCGCGGGTTTATTAACGACTTTGTAAAGAAGGAGCTGGACAATTATCTGCACAAAAACCCTTCCACCGCCGATGCAATGCTCAAACGTATTATGCAATCGGAGCGCGAGCGTAAGGACATTGCAGGTATTAAAAAACTGGCCAACGAGCGCGCCAAAAAAGCCTCCCTACATAACCGTAAGCTGCGCGACTGCAAACTGCATTTCGATGAGACTGACGAGCGCAAACAAGATACCACCTTATTCATCACCGAGGGCGACTCGGCCAGCGGCTCCATCACCAAATCGCGCGATGTGATGACACAGGCTGTGTTTAGCTTAAAGGGTAAGCCGCTGAATTGCTTCGGCCTTACCAAAAAAGTGGTTTATGAGAACGAGGAATTTAACCTGCTGCAGCACGCGCTGAATATTGAAGACGGTTTGGATGGCCTGCGTTACAATAATATTGTGATTGCTACCGATGCCGATGTGGACGGTATGCACATCCGACTACTGCTCATGACCTTCTTCCTGCAATTCTTCCCCGATTTGGTAAAGGCCGGTCACGTTTCTATACTGCAAACACCACTGTTCCGCGTACGCAATAAAAAAGAAACCATTTATTGCTACAGCGACGAGGAACGCCGCAATGCCATTGCCAAACTGGGCAACAAACCCGAGATCACCCGGTTTAAAGGTTTGGGTGAGATATCGCCTGAGGAGTTTGGTTTATTCATTGGCAAGGATATGCGCCTTGACCCCGTGATACTGAAAGATGCCAACATTAAAGGCCTGCTGGAATACTTTATGGGCAAAAACACACCGGCCCGCCAAATGCACATTGTAAACAACCTGCGTGTTGAAAAAGACGACGAAAGCGTAAACCCAATGGTAGCCGAAGATGTGGAAAGTGTTGAATTACCGGTAGCGGTATAAGCATGTTAAAAGACCAGGATATACAGGTAATTGCTTTCGATGCCGATGATACGCTTTGGGAAAATGAGCCTTATTTTCGCGAGGCAGAGGCGTTGTTTTGTGATCTGTTGAAAGAGCACTTACCTAACCATGTTGTATCAAAACAAATTTTAGAGGCACAGGTAAAAAACCTGCCGCTATATGGCTATGGCGTAAAAGGATTGGTGTTAAGCATGATTGAAACCCTCGGCGCCATTACTAACGGCCAGGCGAACTTCGCAATGGTGGAAGAAGTGATGAAGTTTGGCAAAACCATCCTTAACAAACCCGTAATACTACTGGAAGGCGTTACCGAAGTGCTGGAGAGCCTGAAAGGCCATTACCGCCTGGTAGTTGCCACTAAAGGCGACCTGCTCGATCAGGAACGCAAGCTAAAGAAATCGGGCTTACAAAGCTATTTCCATCATATCGAGATCATGAGCGATAAAAAGGCGACCGATTACCGCAAACTGCTCAAACACCTCGACTGCAAGCCTGAAAATTTTGTAATGATTGGCAATTCCTTAAAGTCAGACATCCTGCCTGTGTTAGAACTGGGTGGTAATGCTGTTCATATTCCTTTTCATGTTACCTGGGAGCACGAGATGGTGGAGCAGATACCTGATCATCCGCGATTCTCGCAGCTTAGTTTTATTAGCGAACTTTTTACAGTAATTACAATATAAATAATGACAAAACTTACGAGGTTTTAAAAACTCGTAAGTTTCAAATCGCTTACCAACACCTCCGTGCCCTTTGCGTAAATCTCCGTGTTCTCTGCGGTTATCCGCCCCCTTTAACACAATTTGCCCGATTTATCTGTATATTGTATCCCCCATTTATAAAGGCGATCTATGACAAAGCGTGAAATAAAAGTTGCTTTTGAAGAATACAGCGATATAAACGAACTAAATGACGCCGATCGCCGGCTATGCCTGGAATCGGTTAAGGCATTGGCGGGTTCTCATTCGCCATATTCAAAATTCCGTGTGGGTGTTGCGCTGCGGTTGCAAAGCGGCAGGATCATCTATGCCAGTAACCAGGAGAATGTAGCCTATCCCTCCGGCCTTTGCGCTGAGCGCGTAGCCTTATTTAACTGGGGCGCCAACCATGCTGACGACCCTATTGAAACAATGGCCATCACCGCGCAAACGGACGAGTTTAAGCTCACTAAACCCGTTACCTCATGCGGCAGCTGCCTGCAGGTACTGGCAGAATATGAGAAAAAGCAAAACAGACCAATCCGGGTGATTTTATATTGCCGCAATGGCCCTATATGGGCAGTAGAGGGTATCGAGAATCAGTTGCCGTTTTTGTTTTTTGAGGATAGGCTGGTAGTGGAATAAAACTCCAACGGTAATTCAACCCTATCCTTATTCAAATCAGCTTATTTCAACTCCCTGATCTTAATATCCCGGAAGTTTACCACACAACCATGATCCTGCAATAAAATGTAACCTTCAGCATTTATGCCAAAACCCTGATAATGGTTGTATTTGCTGATAGCAATAAGCTTGGCAAACTCAGGCGACATGCGGTCATACTCCAACACTTTTTTACCGTTCAGATAATGCTCCACGTGGTTGTTGGGATATACGATGATCTCGCCGGTGTTCCATTCGCCGATGGGCTTATATGGCTTATCTTTTGCAGCAGGGATGAGATCGTATAACGATGCCTCTGTGCGATCGCCATTACGGCCTAACTTGGCATCGGGGTGTTTGTTATCATCCAGTATCTGGTACTCCAAACCCAGCGGACCATATTTAGGATCGATATATACAAAATATTTCACGCCGCTATTGGCGGTATCCGTGGTGCGGAACGCAAACTTCAGATCGAAGGCGTGATATTGTTTCTTGGTGATGATATCGCCGCCGCTGGGTGCATCGCGCTTTTGCGGATCAACGGTCAGCATCCCGCCTGCTATCTTCCAACCTTTTTTGGGGAAACTATCGTTCTTTGGGCTGCGCCAGTTGGCAGGTGTTTTACCGTCGAACAGTAGAACCCATCCTGCTTTTTTTTCCGCTTTGGTGAGTGTATTGTGTGTTTGCGCATTTGCTGTGATGACAAATGTTGCCAGAAGGATTACTGTTAAGAGTTTTATTTTCATGGTGATACTTTATCGTTTATGTCATTGCGAGCGGAAATGCAAGATGGACTGCGCAGCGAAGCAACCTCGTTGCTTTGCAATCTACACACGAGGCGGTTACTTCGTCGCCCCGGGGCTTTTCCCTGCGCTGCTCCTCGCAATGACATGATTATTTACTACACTGTCAATTTCCAGCCCGGTTGATATTCGCGGTGCCATAAGCGGGCAGCTTCCGGGTCATTTAAAATATGACCGTTGGTTGGGTCGCAATGCAGCTCATGGCCCACACGCTGAGCAATATTGCCTAATTGAACGATCAGCGTTGAACGATGGCCGCCTAATATTGGCTGGTTCAACTTGTCTTTTTCCTGCACGGTATGTATAAAGTTGGCCAGATGGATGCCATCCAGCGTAGCCGTAGGACTTACCTTGTTGGTGCCATCAACCGTTACCGATTCCTTTACTTCGTTTACCAGTTTATTGCTGCCATCATATACCTGGTAGCCATCGCCGCCGCCGTAATAGATAGTGCCTTTTTCGCCATAGAAGGTGATACCGCGGTCGCTGCCTTCGGTCTTGTAGCCATTACAGCTGCGGCCCTCCCAGGAGAGCATAGTGTTGTTGGGGAAGTTAGCCGATATTACCTGCGTATCGGGTGTTTCCCAATCATCCTTAAACGCAAAACGCCCGCCCGACGAGGTTACTTTTATCGGGTAATCCACCCCTAATGCCCAGCGCATCACGTCTACCTCGTGTGTGCCATTGTTTAGTGCTTCGCCGGTGCCCCAGTTCCAATGCCAGTGCCAGTTGTAATGAATCAGGTTATCCTTATATGGGCGACGCGGTGCATAGCCCTGCCAAAGTTCATAATCCAGATTGGCAGGTACCGGAACTATCTTGCCTATGCCAATACTGCCGCGGTGATTGGTGTACCAGCCCTTAGCATAATATAACCGGCCAATCACACCGCCACGCAGATCATTCACCATTTTATTTACGTTTACAAACGAGCGCCTTTGCGTACCTATCTGTACAATGCGGTTGTATTTGGCAGCTGCTTCAACAGCCATTTCGCCTTCGCGGGGGTTATGGCTTGCAGGTTTTTCGCAATATACGTGCTTACCGGCCTGGCAGGCAAGGATGGTTGCCGGCGCATGCCAGTGATCGGGCGCGGCAATTACCAGCGCATCAAAATCTTTCTTTTCCAGCAGTTTTCGTATGTCAGTAAATCGCTGTGGGCGTTTGCCGCTTATCTTTTCCACTTCGGGTATTACACGGTCGAGCACTTTCGAGTCAACATCGCATATATAGGCAATCTCTACTTCGGGAAATGATGCCAGCTCCTTAGCAAGAAATTCGCCGCGACTGTTCACGCCCATCATCGCTACAACCACCTTATTGTTTGGCGATCCTTTATAAAAACCTAATGATGAGAGTTTAGGGCCGACCAAAAACGTAGTACTGGCTACAGAGGCGGTCTGTATAAATTTTCTTCGTTCCATAATGGTGATGATTGGTTTGCTAAATGTATTTACATTTTCGTTTAGCTAAATTACTTTTTCCTAAAAAAATATAAATTGCCGCACTGTAACAATTCTGCGGGGTTAATTGTCATACATCATGATTATACAACCCTGTATAATTTATTTTTACTTTAACTGACATTTTGTTAAACCTCTATGACGAAAAGAAATTTTGCAGCCGCCATTTTATGCGGAGCGATAGCCTGTGCAACAACCGCTGTAAAGGCACAACAGGCAGAAATCGTGAACGATCCGGCATTAAAGATCTACCGCGAAACGCCTCCAAAGATCAACGACCTGATCAACACTAAACTTGATGTACATTTCGACTACAAGAAATGCTACCTGTATGGTAAGGAATGGGTAACACTGCGCCCGCACATGTATCCGACCGATACACTGCGGCTGGACGCTAAAGGAATGGACATCCACAATATCTCTATGGTAAAAAGCGGCAAAAACATCCCGCTTAAATATGTTTACCAGGATAGCCTCTCGCTGGCCATACAACTGGATAAAGTATACCATAATAACGAGAGCTATACCATTTACATCAGCTACACCTCCAAGCCCAATGAGCTGAAAGCGCATGGCAGCGCCGCCATAAACGATGCAAGGGGCTTATATTTCATTAACCCTGACGGTAAAGACCCGGATAAACCGATACAGATATGGACACAGGGCGAAACCGAAAGCTCATCGGCCTGGTTCCCGACCATTGATAAACCGGAGCAAAAAACTACCGAGGAGATCACCATGACCGTACCGGCAAAATATGTTACGCTGTCAAACGGTAAGCTTATCTCTCAAAAATCCAATAACGATGGTACCCGTACCGATACCTGGAAGATGAGTTTGCCGCACTCGCCATATCTGTTTATGATGGCTGTGGGCGATTTTAAAATTTATCATGACCACTGGCGCAATATCCCGGTTGATTACTACCTGGAACCAAAATATGCACCTTATGCTAAAGAAATTTTTGGCGATACGCCGGATATGATCGATTTCTACTCGAAATTGCTGGGCGTTGATTATCCGTGGAACAAATATGCACAGATAGTGGTACGCGATTATGTAAGCGGTGCAATGGAAAATACTACTGCCACGCTGCATGGCGAGCAGGTGCAGGAAACACCACGCCAGCTGATAGATGCCTATTACAACGAAAGCCGCGTGGATATTGCGCACGAGTTATTTCACCAGTGGTTTGGCGATTATGTGACCTGCGAGAGCTGGAGTAACATTACCATGAACGAATCTTTTGCCGATTTCAGCGAGATGCTTTGGGGGGCACACAAATACGGTAAGGACGAAGGCGACTTCCAGAACTATAAATGCATGCAGGAATATTTCGGCACACCCGGTGCGGATAAAAAAGACCTGGTGCGTTTCCATTATGCCGACAGGGAAGATATGTTTGATATTGTAAGCTACCAGAAAGGCGGCCGCATACTAAATATGCTGCGCAACTACCTGGGCGATGCCGCTTTCTTTAAAGGACTTAACATCTACCTCAAAACCAACGCCTTTAAAAATGGTGAAGCACAGCAGTTGCGCCTTGCGCTTGAAGAAGCCAGCGGCCTTGACCTGAACTGGTACTTTAACCAATGGTATTATGGCGCAGGCCACCCGGTACTGACCATTAATTACAAATGGGACGATGCCACTAAAACCGAATCGGTTTACTTGCAGCAAACACAGGACGGGCAAACTTTCCAGTTGCCGTTCGCTGTAGATATTTATGCCGGCGGCGCTAAAAAACGCTATAAAGTGTGGATGCGCGACAAAGCCGATACCCTAACCTTCCACGTAGCGCAAAAGCCGGAACTGGTGAATGTTGACGGTGATAAAATACTTCTCGCACAGAAAACTGATAACAAAACAATAGAAGAATTTGCTTACCAGTTTGAGCATGCCGGTTTGTTTATGGACAGGCATGAAGCTATTGATGCTGCGGCAAAAGATCAAAAGAATAAAACCGCGCAGCAGATACTGATTGCAGCCCTGCATGATAAATATTACCGCATAAGGGCTAAAGCGATAGATGTGCTGAATATGAACAACGATGATATCCGCAACGCGGTATTGCCTTTGCTTACTTCACTTGCGCAAACAGACCCAAACACATTGGTTCGCGCGGAAGCGATCAAAAAGCTGGGTAATCTGAGGGCAGCAGGCAACATGAGCTTGTTTGAGCAGGCTTTAAACAGCAAATCATACGCGGTACAAGGTGCTGCCTTAAGTGCAATAGGCAAACTTGATAAAGAAAAAGCTGTGAAACTTGCCCAGGGTTTGCAGGGCGATAGTAATGACGAACTTAGTGAAACCATTATTAGGTTATACTCGCCAAACGTAACTGACGCCCAATGGCCCTTTGTGTACAAAGCCTTTAAAAATGGCGGCTTACAACTCCAGTTTTCGCTGGTAAACAATTTTATCGGCTGCGTAGCGCATGTGCCCAATCCTCAATTCGCACAGCAAGGCATTGCCCTGTTAAAGGATATGGCCATCCGGTACAAGGCTTATGGTGCCGATCAGATGGTGGTAGGAGCTCTGCAAGGCGCCATTAAGAATGGCCGCACCAAACTAAATGACAACGCCTCAGTACAAATAATAGATAAAACAGTAACCGAAATTCAGAACGGATCGAAATAAACTCTTTTGTTATCTAATAAAGAACGCCGGTATTCAATAATATCGGCGTTCTTTTGTTTTGTATTACTTCTTGCCCAATAACAGATAATAGTTTTTTATCGGCCCAAAAGGACCATACTTGTGCTGATTCCTGCTAAACACCTTATCGGCATAGGGGCCAAAAGGATAATCATACGGCTTAGTGGATAATTCTGGCCAGTCGGCATCAATGCTTTTATAAGGATGAGGTTGCGAATTAACAAACGCGGCTACATCCCACGCCTGCGCTGTAGTGAGCTGGGTGGTATTATTTGCATTATAAGGCATGTTATGCTTTATAAACCCCGCAAATTTTGATAACCGGTAAATGCTGGCGCCCACATTGTAGCTATGTGTACCCCACAACGGCGGATAAGTATATCCCGTTCGGGATGCATTCGGCAAACCTTCCCCATTTTTGCCATGGCAAACCCGGCACTTTGTTATAAACACAACCCTGCCTCTTACCGTATCTGCGGGCCGGCTCATAAAAGCCAGTTCTTCAATACCTGAGCCTTCCGGCCTCGTCCCCTTCTTAACGTTTTTGCCAATCCACTTCAGGTAAGCCACAAAAGCCTGCATTTCGCGACTGTTGCTGTCAATGCTGCTACCATTCAGGCTGCGTTCAAAACAATCTTTTACTTTTCCTGCGATCGTTTCCACCGAGCCGGTCCGTGGCTTGAAACGGGGATAGCCGACGGCCGTTAATGAATAATTATTGCCATAAAGTTTAGTTCCGGCATCCAGGTGACAGTTTTCGCAGTTTAAACCGTTACTTTTATGGGCAATCACCCCCCTCGGCCCCCAATAATAGGAAGTATTTACAATTAGCGATCGGCCGTATCTGATCAGTTTGGCTTCAGCAGGGTCGGTTATTTCATTGGTATCGGGCACAACCCATTTGATGACTAAAGGTTTAACTCCTTTTATTGCCACGATTGTTTTATTATGTTTCTTGCAAGCCATTATATTGGCTGTAATAGCAACAACGGCTACTATTAGCATTAAACACTGGTTACGTGTCATGACAAGTACGATAAAAGATAGTTCCGGCTTAAAAAAATGAGGGTTTGCGCCATCAAATAATATGCTGACAGTTTTAAAATGCATTCAACTCACCCCAGCCTGTAAAACAATGGCCGGGATGTATAAAATATACAATTTGCCTGCTTTATTGGATGTAACTTTGAAACCTTATCCGGCAAAGCAATAAGCGCAGCCATGTTCCTGGGCGCGGCCAACAGCCCAAACCCCTGAAGGCATTAACTGAATGCCTGGCAATAACCCGGCTATCCATTCGTTTTTAACCGTAGCAGCATCCTGGTTGCCTTGCATAGCAACTATAGCCGAAAACACCGTAATAGCCATGCCGCAGGCGCAAAATTTAATACCGGTGTCCTGCAATTCATTAATGCCAATCTGCACTGGTCCTATTCCGGGTACTTTATAAGTGCCCGGCGCAGGCTGCCAGAATGGATTTTTGGTGGCGGGTGTTTTGCCATCCTCCTCCATGATCTTAAACATTTCGCCAAACTTGTATTTCTCCCATAACTGATTATTCAGCGCATAGGGTATGGCGTTGTGACGCAGCACAACCACTACCCCGCAATCCTTTTCGGGTGTTCCGGTAGCAGCATTGGTAAGAGTGAATACACGCGGCCAGGCAAAGGGCATCATTCCGTTTGGACCGGTAGCATCAAATACAATTTTATGTGCTCCCTTTACCTGCTTAAACCATTCATCAGGCTCTGATCCGCCAGAAGGAGGAACGGTTTCGGCAGCTAATGAAAATGGTGAGGCTAATATTCCTGTACCTAATACGGCAGCGCCTGTGGCAACCTGTTTAAGGAAAGTGCGGCGCTGGTCTGACTGAGATTGATGATTGGTTTTCATAACAATAAAAAATTAGGTGAATTATTTATTGAGTTTACAGAAAGTATTTGCAGCATAAGGCGCCGGTGAGCCCGGCTGAAAACCTTAATTAAATATAAGCATAACGACCTGATTTTCAAGAAAAAATTGAAACTTTTCAGATGCAACCTGACTTGGCTGCGGCGCGAATGTTAAAAGATGCAAAAAAACGGTCTATTGATACAATTTAAGAAAGATATAAAGTAAATTAGCTTATTGAAACCCGAACTGCCATGAAGAAAATATTATTGGTAATGATTTTAGCTGCCGGTTTTCAGCAACTTAAGGCACAGCAATTGTTAAAACCGCTGCCTGACATGAAGTTATCAGACGGATTAAGCGGCAATCTTTTTAAACCGAAAAGCGAAAACCCGTTAGCGCCATTTAATCAGTTAAACACCGATTCATCGACACATATTACAACGCCGCAACTTGATCCGAATGCAATAATCGTATACAGCAATATGCCTGTTGTGAAAATCGCGCATTCAAATATCGACCACATGCCCATCTATAACCCTTCGGCCAGCGATATGCATTATCAAATACTGATTAAAAAAGTGGAGGTTAATCCTGTTTTTGCTTTACTTAACGAAAAAATAACACCCTGATTAGCGTACAGCTAAGATCATGCGCTTACAGCATCCTCTACAACCTGTCCGTCGGCTTTAGCCTGCTCGCGGAAGTCGGTCACTTTATCATAGGTTTTTTCATATTCAGGATGGTTAGTGCCCATCACCCTGTCCCAGAAATTGAAATAAAGCCCATAGTTGCATTTAACCAGCCGGTGGTGCATATTGTGGTGGGTTGCCGTATTATGCCATTTAAACAGCCAATGAGAAGCGAAACCCTTAGGAAAAAGCTCAAAACCAAGATGCCCCATTACATTAAGCAGTAAGGTATAGATAGAGAACGCCAGGATAGCCAGTCCATGATGCGGAATTGTAAACACAATAAGCGGGATGATGCCGATCTCCACAACTGCCTCAATCGGGTGAAATGCGTACGCGGCAAAGGGCGTAGGGTTTACAGACAAGTGATGTGTACGGTGTACCGTTTTAAAAAGCGGTTTCCAATGCATTAAACGGTGTGTCCAATAAAAATAGGTATCGTGCAGTACAATCATCAGCACGAGGCTAAAAACAAAGTACAGCCATCCGCGATCAGAAATATTTGCATAATACCGCGTATAGCCCTGAAAACCAGCCCACGTAACCGCTATTACCACCACGCCAAATATGAGTATGGTGCTCACCGAATAGAGTATCTCCCTAACGATTTGCTTATTTTCAGGATAACGCTGTTGTATTTTTGATGCCCAGTAATGCTTTTTGCGCCACACATAAAAAAAGAAATAACCAACGCCTGTAAACAGCAAATACCGGAAGGTAAGCTTAAACAAGATAGCTGCAGCAGCGCTGTCAATAACAAATTTTTCTTGCATGGCAAACAAATATCTAATGCACCTGAAAACTAGCTATCACAAAGTTAGGCACACTTTACTTATAAAAACTCACAATTATTCAATTTAACGAACAGAAAATGGGCTAATCTATCGCCACCGGCTTGTCTTCTGCCAGCATTACCGGATCTATCTTTTCTATCTCTATTTCGGCTTTCTGTCTCGACCGTTTGGACCAAAGTTTTTTGTTGAGCACGGCCAGGCGGTCTTTATCACGACGGTCGGTTACCTTTTCAAACTCCTTTTCATAATCCGGATGGTTGGTGCCCATCAGCCGGTCCCATATATTAAAATACAACCCATAATTGTATTTCACCAGCCGGTGATGCATATTATGATGGGTGGATGTATTATGCCATTTGAATATTTTGTGGTTTACAAAGCTTTTCGGTACGGTTTCATAGCCCATGTGCCCACCTACGTTTACCATCAGCGAATACAGGAAGATAATTTGCACGATAGAGAAATGGTGCGGGAAAAGCACGGCCAGAATCGGAACGATAATAATTTCCAGAAAACCTTCAATCGGGTGAAAAGCCAGCGCAGCAAACGGTGTTGGGTTGATAGACAGGTGATGTTTTACATGCACATACTTAAACAAAGGCTTCCAGTGCAACAGCCTGTGCGACCAGTAGAAATAAGCATCGTGTATAAATATCATATAAACAATGCTGAAAAAATAGTAGCCATAGCCCAGCTTGTTTATTTTGGTATAAGCCTGCGTATAACCATGCTGATTGGCCCAGGCTAACCCCACCAGCACCACGCCGAATATCAGCAATGTACTGGCTGAATACCCGATCTCGCGCATAACATGCCTCCTATCCGGGTAAGATTGCTGAATCTTTGACGACCAGTAGAACTTGCCTTGCCATACATACAGTTTAAGATAAGTAAGCCCCGCAACCGCGGCATAAACCACGGCCAGGCTCAGGAAAATATAACCCATTATGAACCAAATGGTCGATCCGGTATCTATTCCCATCTCCGTTTAAAAATCTTTGTTTAATAGTTTCTCAAGCTCGGCAAAGCTGATGTTCATTTTTACTTTACCTTGTTTGGCGTATGATATTTCGCCGGTTTCTTCAGATACGATAATTGCTGTAGCTTC
Organism: Mucilaginibacter sp.; assembly: GCA_051953515.1. Lineage (GTDB taxonomy): Bacteria > Bacteroidota > Bacteroidia > Sphingobacteriales > Sphingobacteriaceae > Mucilaginibacter. The sequence goes on along the minus strand of JBQCIS010000199.1, from coordinate 3,319 downwards.
ATTTGCTTCGGTAACGCCTATACCCGCCCTGTGCCGCAAACCAAATTGCGGTGGCAGGTCTGTTTTATCGGTAAGCGGTAATATGCAGCTTGCCGATTTTATCCTGTTCTCGGAAATAACCACGGCTCCGTCATGCAGCGGACTGGTTTTCTGAAAGATACTTTCCAGCAAACGCTTCGATATCCGGGCTTCCATCACTTCGCAACTATTCTGATAAAATTGTTCGTCGTAATATTTGGCAAAAACAATGAGGGCGCCGGTACGGGTTTGCTTCAGGCTTTTACAGGCATCAATAATTGGCTTTATACGCGCATAGTTGTTTTTTTCGGCCTCAGCCTTACCAAAAAAGTATTGCCACCAGGCTTTATTACGCTGCAGTGAAGCATTTTTGCCTACCACCAGCAAAAACCGCCTGATCTCCTGCCAAAAGATTACGATAACGGCTATCGGCCCAACATCAATAAACTTGCCCAGAATAGCCGTAAGCAACGGCATGTGCAAGGCCTTTACTAAAAAATAAATAACATAGATGAGAAATAAGCCTATAAAGATATTGGCCGCTATAGTGCCCTTTATCAGCGTATACAGCTGATACAAGATAAGCGCTACCAGAATAATATCAAGTATACCCAGCGGCGTAAGCTTCAGGAAGCTGAAATCGAGCGATTGCATTTGGCACTAAGATAAGGTTTTTCCGAGTTACGGATAAAACCTATTTAGTTTCCGGTGTACGGGCCGCCGGGCACGCCCCATCCCCATTTTGGCATCGGAACATCCTGGGGCTCGTTAGCTGTATCCTGTCCGGAATTAATCACCGCTAAACGTGTTCCCCATTCAAGATAAGCCACAAATGCTGAGCGAAATTCGGGATCATCGGGCAATGTTAACTCATCAGCAGTTTCCAGCAGCAGCTCCATCCAGCGTTTACGATGTTCATTGGTTAAATGTCGCGACAGATGCTTACTGATCATTTTAAAATGACTGCCGCCATCATCGCCGCTGTACAACTTCGGTCCGCCCAAAACTTCGGCCACAAAATGAGCCACGTGCTGCCGGTGCTCCGGCGACATATACCTGAAAACAGGTTCGAGCAATGGATCTGCGAGAACCTTATCATAAAATTTATCAAACAATGTTTCAAAGGCAGACATACCGCCCGCCCATTCATATAAAGTTGGCACTGACGTTTTTCCGGTTTCCATAGGTGTATTTTTTAGTAAAGATATAGATTATACCGTTCCCTGCGCTATGATGACCATTGGCCGAAGCCAACAGCAATTGAAATACAGGAGCATTTGTCTGTTACGCTGATAGCTCGGGCTTTACTAATTACCGTCCCATTAATAAGACGTAATAAGAAACCGCCAAAAAGGCTTTAGTTGAAACAATGAAGATTATGCTACCGCTTCTTTTTTAGGAAAGATAAGCGATGCAGCAATGCTGACAGCCAGTATAATCAGGATTACCATTAAGGAGGTAAACGTGGTAAGGCCAAAGCGTTCTGCATATTCGCCCGCCAGCATTTTCAGGCCGATAAAGGTAAGCAGAGCAGAAAGCCCCACTTTCAGGAACCGGAACTTATCGATAATATTTACCAGCAGGAAGAACATAGAGCGAAGGCCCAGTATGGCAAATATGTTGGAGAAGAATACGATATAAGGATCTTTTGTAACCGAAAATATTGCCGGGATAGAATCAACCGCGAAAACCAGATCGGTTACCTCAATAATAAGCAATACGAGCAACAATGGCGTAATCATGCGTTTGCCATCTACCTTAACTGAAAACCTGTTGCCATGAAACTCAGGGGTTACTGCGAAATATTTGGATGCAAAACGCACTACAGGATGTTTTGCCGGGTCAATCTCCTCCTGTTTATTACGCTCAATAAACATCATCACACCTGTATAGATGAGGAACAGCCCGAACAGGTACAATACCCAATGGAAACGTGTAATGAGCGCTGAACCTACAAAGATGAACATGAAACGCATTACCAACGCGCCGATAATACCCCATAACAGCACTTTATGATAGTGTTTTGACGCGACACCAAAAGCGGTAAAGATGAGCACCATTACAAAAATATTATCAACCGACAGGGCATACTCTACCACGTAGCCAGTAATGAACTCCATACCGAGGTTTTTTTGGTATAGCTTCAGGCTGCCGGCAAAATCTGCCGCATTAAGGTGTAATCCATGGGCGTTATCAATATTTACCTGTTGCAGCGCGGCAAAGTTGTCTATATGATGCAGCAATCCGCCGTAATTGAGCAGCAGCAGGTAAAAAAGCAATGCCAGCGTTATCCAAACAGCGCTCATGATGGCGGCACGGGTAAGGCTTACAGGCTTGTTGGGCTGGGCAAACAAGCCGAGATCTATCGCCAGCATGGCAAAAATAAAAACCACGAAAGCTAATATGAATATCAGCTCGTTACTCATTATTTATTACGTTCGGTAGTAAAACGGACCAGTTGCTCAAGCGCGCGTCGCGATTCACCGTCGGGGAAGGTGTTAAGTATTTCAAAGGCTTCGTCCTGGTATTTTTTCATTTGTGTTTCGGCATATTGTAAGCCGCCTCTTTCTTTAACAAAAGAAATGATCTCTTTGATTTTCTCCGGATCATCATTATGATTTTTTACCAGGTTAATGATACGCCGCTTATCGGTCTTATCGCTATTATTAAGCACATAAATTAACGGCAGCGTAACCTTTTTCTCTTTAATATCGATACCAAGCGGTTTACCTACATCATCGGTACCAAAATCAAACATATCATCTTTTATCTGGAAGGCGATACCTATCTTTTCGCCAAACAGGCGCATCTTTTCAATAGTGGCGGCGTCGGCGCCGGCAGAAGCAGCCCCGCAGGCACAGCACGAAGCGATTAGTGAAGCGGTTTTTTGGCGGATCACCTCATAATAAACCGGTTCCTCAATATCCATCTTACGCACTTTTTCTACTTGCAGCAGTTCACCTTCGCTCATCTGGCGCACGGCCTCACTCACAATACGCAGCAACTCATAATCGTTGTTTTCAACCGAAAGCAGCAATCCCTTTGATAAAAGAAAATCGCCTACCAGTACAGCGATCTTGTTTTTCCATAAAGCATTGATAGAGAAAAAGCCGCGGCGCTGATAAGAATTGTCCACTACATCATCATGTACCAGGCTGGCGGTGTGCAGTAACTCTACCAATGCCGCTCCGCGGTGTGTTGACTCGTTGATGCCGCCGCAAATGCTGGCCGAAAAAAATACGAACATGGGCCGTATCTGCTTGCCTTTGCGCTTTACAATGTAATGGGTAATACGGTCGAG
>JBQCIS010000198.1:0-12355 GCA_051953515.1 Mucilaginibacter sp. | reverse complement strand
AGCTTGTCGTCCAGGTTCATCTCTTTCAGAATGGCACGCAGAACGCTCTTGCTGTCGTCGGTATCGTAAATGGTGAAATTGCTTGGGTAGCCTAATTTCTCAGCCTCAACCCTTAATATCTTAGCAAAAACCGAGTGGAATGTACCCATCCAGATGTTTTTTGCTTCGGGACCTACCAGGTTGGTGATACGTTCGCGCATCTCTTTGGCGGCCTTATTGGTAAAGGTGAGTACCAGGATATTAAACGAATCCACACCATTGCGAATAAGGTGTGCTACGCGATAAGTGATCACACGAGTTTTGCCCGAACCTGCACCGGCAATAATCATTACCGGTCCCTTTAATTGCTGTACAGCGCCCCTTTGTTCGGGGTTTAAGCCGCTTAAATAATCCTGATCTTTTTCCACTTTGCTAAAGTGCGAAATTACAGTTTTGGCCTGAAAGGGAGAAGCGATGTTTAAAGATTAGTAGTTGGCGGTTTTTTGACTACAAATAGTAAATGTACTTTCAATTTGCCCATATTTGTATACCAGGTATTTAACATCTATTAAAAATGAAGTGGTTAACATTCGCTGCAATGCTGATAGCCGGAGTTGCGTCAGCCCAAACAAAAACATTTACTAATCCTATACTGCCTACAGGCCCTGATCCATGGGTGACTTATCATGACGGCTACTATTATTACACCAACAGTACCGGCAGGAACCTGGTGATATGGAAAACAAAAAGCGTTGTAGACATGAAAAATGCACTTCGCAAAGTGGTTTGGGTGCCACCGGCAGGAACATCATATTCAAAAGAGTTATGGGCACCTGAATTGCACTACCTGCGACACAAATGGTATATGTATTTCGCTGCTGATGATGGTGATAACAACCATCATCGTTTGTATGTAATCGAAAATTCATCACCGGATCCAACCCTGGGCCAATGGGTTTTTAAAGGACAGATAGGCGATAAAACCAATAAATGGGCTATTGATGCATCTGTATTTGAAAATAGGGGCAAACTATATCTTATCTGGTCGGGATGGGAAGGCGATACCAATGGCGAACAGGATATATACATTGCACAAATGAAAGATCCGGTAACGGTTGGCAGCGAAAGAGTTAAAGTATCAAGCCCGGTATATGATTGGGAACGCAATGGCGATTTGGGTGCCAACTCCAATCCGCCGCATGTAAGCGTAAACGAAGGCCCGGAAATGCTCAAGCATGGCAATAAACTATTTCTTATCTATTCGGCAAGTGGTTGCTGGACAGACAACTATGCGCTTGGTATGCTCACTGCTAACGCAAATAGTAATCTGTTGGATACGGCTTCATGGAAAAAATCGCCGGTGCCGGTATTCAAGCAATCGCCTGAAAATAGTGTTTTCGGTACCGGGCATAACTCATTCTTTAAATCGCCTGATGGTAAGCAGGACTGGATATTATACCACGCTAACCCGCTGCCAAACGAAGGCTGCGGTAATAACCGTTCGCCGAGGGCACAACCTTTTACCTGGAATAAGGATGGCAGCCCTGATTTTGGCGTTCCAGTAAAAACTGGTGTACCTCTGCCGGTGCCTTCAGGTACGGAATAGATATAAAAACATATCTACCCTTTATTCAGATAAAAAACTCAGGGCTTTCATTCAAATTTGAACCTATGATCCTTTAGCTTCGACCATATTGTTAGTGTTGGATATGGACGTTGGATACAAGAATATAGTTCCCAACGGCCAAAGCCGATGTGTCTTTTTTCCAATCCAGAGTAATGTTGATGGGGAAAGCTGTGCCTTCAGGTATGCCTAAATTTGATAGTGTAGTATTTATACGGTAAAAGGGTGGCGGGTTTTTTGTTGTGTCGTTGCTTATTACGACTTTAATACCGCCGCAGAATGCACACATAGCGAGATCATAACCAATGAGAGTACCGTTAGAAACATGCTGCTGAGTTTCTTTTTTGCAAGATGCAACGAATACCGACGTCGACAGTAATAAAATTACAAACCTTTTCATGCTATACTATCAGTTACGTTGCGTTAAAGTAAAGTGCTACAGTATCTTAAATAAAAAAATGATTACCGCCATATATAGAGATTATGGTCAGTGGCTTTTCTTATTACAAAACTGAAAGACCGTTAGTTGCCTGCAATCATCGCCGGATGGCTTTTCATTAGACAAAAGCAACTCATCAAAACAGTCACATTAAATAAAAAAATTGTCAAGCTTGATAATCTTTCTCCGCCGATGCAACGAAACTTATCCGGCTATGGTCTTATAGGCATATAAACCATAACACCATGAAAAGGATTTTAACATTTTTATTTATTTCGGGCCTCAGCGTTGCAGCACTGGCACAGAATGCCGACAGAACGCCATACCTAACCAAATCGTTAGCTGGCGATGCAATCAACAAGGTAATGGTAGAAACATCTGCAGGCGGCATAATGGTAACCGGCAGGAGCGGAGAAGCGCCACGTATTGAAGTTTACGTCCGCGATAATCACGGACACGAATTATCGCACGAAGAAGCACAGAAACGCCTTGAAAAAAATTTTGATCTGAACATCAATGTAAGCGGATATGAACTGGACGCTACTGTAAAAAACAAGCACGACCATCTGAATTGGAATAACGACGGGCTTAATATATCGTTCAGAATATACGTTCCGAAAGAAGTTTCGACCGACCTGAAAACCAGCGGCGGCGGTATAGACCTTTCAGATCTGAGTGGCGATGAGAATTTTAAAACCAGCGGCGGTGGCTTGCATGTAAATAATTTGAGTGGTAAAATACATGGGAACACCTCAGGCGGCGGTATTGATGTAGAGAACTCATCAGATGAGATTGAACTGAAAACCAGCGGCGGCGGTATTATTGCCAAAAATTGCCAAGGCCATATCTCGCTGTTAACCAGTGGCGGCGGTCTGGAATTGACCGATCTGAAAGGTACTGTCAATGCCCGTACCAGTGGTGGCGGCATACGTGGTAAGCATATAGAAGGCGAACTGATCACCGGAACCAGTGGCGGAGGTATTGATCTGAGCGATATGGATTGTAGCCTTGATGCGCATACCAGTGCAGGCAGCATGAGCGTACAGATGAAACATGTAGGTAAATATGTAAGGGTTGGCTCAAGTGCAGGAAACGTAAGGTTGCAACTGCCATCGCAACAGGGTTTTGATCTGAGTATGACTGGCGAAAGGATATCTGATCACATTGCCAGCGGTTTTAAAGGCGACTGGAACGATAAACGTGTTAATGGAAGTGTGAACGGCGGCGGTATTCCGGTTGAAGTGCATTCAAATAACAATGTCGATCTAACGCTTAATTAAAAAAGCCATAGTTTTAAAATGATAAATAAATGGAGGCTTTCGGCTAAGGGAGTCTCCTTTTTTATATGTACCATGTATGTGATTATAATATACTGCGAACCGAAATCGCTATCTTTGCGGCGAGATGAAGATACCCAAGTTTGCCGACCTGATATTGTTTGAGGATGATGATATAATAGTGGTGAATAAGCCGCCATTTGTCAGCTCGTTGGATGAGCGAGAAGGCGGCGATATTAATATGCTGCGCCTGGCCAAACAATATTCGTCTGATGCGCAGATATGCCACAGACTCGATAAAGAGACTTCCGGCGCACTGATCATTGCCAAAAACCCTGAGGCCTACCGCCATGTTTCTATCCAATTTGAAAAGCGACAGGTTAAAAAGGTGTATCATGCAGTAATTGAGGGCACCCATATATTCGAGAACTTATTTATTGATCTTCCTATACTTAACGTGGGAAAAGGTAATGTAACCATTAGCAGGCAGGAAGGTAAACGGGCAGAAACCTGGTTTCAGTCATTAAGATATTTCAAACATTATACACTGGTTGAATGTCGCCCGGTAACTGGTCGCATGCACCAGATCCGTATCCACCTTGCTACGCAAAGAGCATCCATAGCCGGCGACGAGATGTATAAAGGGAAGCCTGTTTTTCTTTCTGCATTGAAACGCAAATATCACTTAGGTAAAGATCAGGAAGAACAGCCGATCATGAAGCGTTTTGCATTACATGCTTATGAAGTGACCTTTAAGCTACTGGACGGATCAGAGAAGGTCATACATGCGCCTTATCCCAAAGATTTTGAAACACTATTGAAATTACTGGAAAAGTTTGACGCGTAACAAATATAAACTCTGCTAAGTGATTAGCACAATAAATTTATATGTACATAACAAGTAAGTGCATATATTTAATTTGTTGATTTTCGTAAACTTAATTTCCGAAAAAATTATAAATTGTACTTCAAACCAACTATAATTGGCATCTGATAAGGTACCTGTAAGAAAACTTTAAGCCACTGTGATTTTTTTACGGAGATTTGTAAATAGTTGAAACTATTCATACCTGATAATTCGTAATAGGGATAAGAATAAATTTAACTTATATCCGTCGAAAATTTGGATTGAAAACAGGTATCGATCGTTGATTAAACCCAGATGTAGATTTATAAGACGCGCAGCAATGCTAAAGAAGATGCTTATCCCTTTATTTTTATGCCTGGCATTTAATTGCTTTGCAGAGCGGGCGTCTGCTCCAAAAGCCTATGACCTTTCGGAAATTCTCCAAATCAAAGATCAGTATCAAAAGGAAAAAGAGCTGCTTGCATATATAAAAGTAGTTGCTAAACTGCCTGTGGACAGTTTTAAAATTGCTCAAAATAAAATACATCAGGAATTCTTAAAATACAATTACGAAAATGCTGCGGCGGTAGATTACTATATCGAGAGTATTTATCAGCACCATAACGGTAACAATACTGAGGCTGAAAACGATATCGTAAAAGCTACAGAGCTTTTAAGTAAAGACGATTATTATCTGCAATATGTTTTCCAGAGCAATCTGGCATTTATCCAAACGGAAGATGGTAATGCGATTGGCGCCATCTCGAGCTTCAGGGCCGCTAAGAAACAGGCGGTAATGCTTAACGATGGTTATTTCCAGGTAGTGGTTGACATCAATATATCCGACATATATTATCGTTATGGATTTTATAGTCAGTCGTTATACTTCCTTAATCAGGCACAGTTGATTATTGCCGGTCGTAAAGTAGAGCAGCCGCGCATTAAAAATATTATTTACTATAACAAGTGTGAGAATTATTTCAGGATGGGCAAGCTCGATTCGTTGAAGCAATATAATGCCATACTGAAACAGTCAAAAGACAACTTGCACAACTTATACACCTATATTAAGCGTACCGATTATTATATTTCGCTATTGCAGCGTGAATATTCCGGTACAATTAATATGATATCAAAGCTGGAGACAGACACTGCATACAAGTTCAGTGATGTAGACAGGCAAAACCTGGCTGATGCATGGTTCCAAATTGGCCGTCTTGATTCTGCTAAAAACATGCTCAATTTACTACTGTCTGAAAAAGCTCAGAATAACCATCCCGAGATAAAATATCATTTATACGAAGTTTTGGGCAAAATAGCAGAAAAGCAAAATGACCCGAAGCAGGCGGCCTTAAATTTTAAATTGGGTTTAGAACAATCAAAAGAAAATGTAAACAAATTAGTGCTGGTAGGGGATATATCATCCAAAATGAAAATAGATGAAATGGAGAACTATTATGCACAACAGGATGAAATTTATCGTACACAAAACCTCTGGATGAAACTTTTAGCCGTGGTAGCCGTACTAACCATTGCAGTGATAGCCATGTTCTATCGCAATGCTAAGCAGAAAAGGCATTATGAGAAACTTTTGTTCGCTGCAAAGAAAGAGGAATTGGCTTACATCAACTCACATGACATACGCAGACACCTCACTAATATACTGGGAATAATTGATGTAGTACAGCATAGCGAGCATAAAGAAAAAGAATATTTCCAGGCCGAAGAGTATTTATTCCGCTCTGCCGAAGAACTGGATAAAGCAATAAAAAACATATCAGAAAAACTTGATAATTAGTGCTAAAAAATGTTTTTTGAGCAAAAAAAGGTGAAGAAAGGAAACAAAAAACATTCGGAATACGTTTAAAATAAATAAAAACATTATATTTGTAATTAACTACCTACAGTAGTATTTAAATAAAACGAACGTGAAAAAAATTACTCAACTCTCTTTAGCAGCCTTAACCATCGCGATTTGCTTTGCCGCATGTACTAAAGATAACTCGTCAACTACACAGCCATCTGTTAAGTTTACGTCTAAAACTGGTACTGCATTGAAATTAAAAGACACCATTGCACCGCAGGTTACAACATCAAGTGCAACTACTACTACAGCAAGCAAGGACACTATAGCTCCTAGATAATAAGCAATAGCTGAGTAGCTTTTGGGTAACATAAGACTTACAAAGTCATCTGGTATTTTATACTTAATGACTTTGCAAGTCTTTTTTTTTGTGGTTTTTAATAGATCAGTTTTTTAGATTCGTAATCTTTTACCAGCTTTTTAGCAGCTGCCGGTTTTTTGTTTATAAGCAATTTAAAATATGGGCCGATAAGCTTAGCGGTTTGTGTTGTGGAATAGTTATTCATGATACGGCTATATACCGCCTGGTAATACGGGTTTAAATTTTTAGGATGGCCCGGTTCGGTAACCGGCGAATTATCCATTCCAACCATCAAAGTGCCGAGATAAGAACGCCAGTTTTCTAAAGCCGGACGCCCAACAATAGTTTGTGGATATTTTTTGGCGAAATTTTCCCACCAAACCGTTCTGTCTGCAAGTTGTTCAGGATTGATCATCAGGCCTCCATCTTGTGAAAATCCTTCTTTGTTTTCATTGTTAAGCTGCGTGAGAAACTCTTTTAACGGTTGGGATAGGTAAGGATAAAACCACTTAGCCTCAAAATCCAGGTCCTGACCAATGTAGGGATTACCTTCCGATAGGTAAACCTTAAATCCATTATCTTTTAGTGTTTGGGCGTAGGTTTTCAGGTGTGTTGAGAGTGCTGGTAAATGGCCGCCGGAATCAGTTATTAAAGAATCATAACTGATGGTAATATCACGGTTATTATCAAGTACCTGATCAATTTTGTTATAAAAATCTTTAAAAACAGAGAATGCGGAATCGCGGGTATTCTGCTCGCTGCTTTTAAATAATTCAGCATACTTTTTAGCAGCGGTTGTAGTGCTTGCCGGATGTAAAGTGTCAAGGCTTTTTAAATAGCTACGATACTCGTTTAGCGCAGCAGTATCATAATTACCGGTATTACCATTTTGCCCAGTATGTTTGCATGAAAACATTACAGCGCTTGCAGCGCAAGCAAATGCAGCTGTAATAAACCATCTATTTATCTTCTTTAAACTCATTATTTTACTTTCATGGTATTATTGGCCCTGTTCATATCAGGCAACGCATGCTCCGGGTCAATAGTTACACTCTCAGCTTCGGTTGTGGTTGGTATGATGAAAGTGATAGCTTTGTCCTGTAACCAGGTTTCTACCGGTAATTTCATGCGTTGTGCGGTGCCGTTTTTTAGTTTTACTTCAACAGTAAATGGCATAGCCATGGCTTCTTTGTTGGCTACAGTCAGCTGAACCCCTTTTTTAGGGTCATTATCGACGTATTTGGCATCGATTAATGCCAGGTCGAGTTTATAATTATTATAGAACCACCCACGCCAGAACCAGGCCAGATCCTCTCCGGATCCATTTTCCATTGAGCGAAAGAAATCATCTGGTTGTGGATGCTTATAGGCCCATTTGTGAATATAGTTGCGGAAGGCATAATCAAACCGGTCCTTTCCTATAATTTGTTCGCGGAGCAAAACCAATCCGAAGGCTGTTTTATAATAGGTGATGGGGTGGCGGTATTTTTCAGATACAGCATCAGCGTATGTCATGATGGTTATTGCATTCGGGTCGTTTATTACAGGTACGATCTCATCCGCCGGATTACCACCACCTGGTGCATATTCACCATCGCGTTTTGGCGCAAATTCACCTTTATTAAACGCTTCAGAAGCATAAATGTCAATGAATGTGTTCAAGCCTTCGTCCATCCAGCCATAGCGCCTTTCGTCTGACCCTACTATCATCGGAAACCAGTCATGACCGATCTCATGAGCGATAAGCGGGAACAGATCTTTGCTTTTAGCCAGCCACCAATCGAAGGTAATACCCGGATATTCCATTCCTCCGGCAATACCGGCTTCGTTAATGGCTACCGGGTACGGATAAACAAACCATTTGGCCGAAAAATGTTCAACAGAACCTTTCAGATATTCAGTAGCGCGGCTCCATGAATCATTTCCGGCGCTTTCAACCGGATAAACCGACATGGCCAGCGACTTTTTACCACCGGGCAGGTTCATACGTGCGGCATCCCATATATAGGCTTTTGAAGCACCGAATGCTACGTCGCGAGTGTTAAATATTTTAAAGTGCCAGGTGAGTGTACCGCCATGTTTTGGTCTTGAAGCGGGATCGTTCACTTCGTCGGCGCTTCGGATCATTATTGTCTTGTCGCTGTTGTGCGCAGCTGCCAAACGGCTAATTTCCTTTGCTGTAAGTACTTCAGCAGGGTTCTGCAATTCGCCCGAACCGGCAACGATCATGTCCGACGGTACGGTTACAGAATAGTCGATATCACCATACTCGCAATAAAATTCCCCGCTGCCCAGGAAGGGTAAGGTGTCCCAACCGTGGGAATCATCATACACGCACATGCGCGGGAACCATTGGGCAGTTTCGTATATCTTACCATTCTTGGTGTCGAAATAATCATTCCTGCCGCCAAAATTTGCGGGGATGGTATAGTGGTATTTAATGAGCAGGGTAATTTTTCCGCCATTACCTGCAAGCGCCCTGGGTAAGCGTATCTGCATACGGGTATCACTAATAACATAATCAGCTTTGCTAACCTTGCCATTTTGCATCAACTCAACCGATGCAAACTGATAACCTTGTGTATGCTGATCGGCCGACGGCGCAGATGCTGTATAGAAGTTAGAACGTGCGTCTTTTTTATAAGTGTTTTGGTCCAGTTGCAGCCAAAGATATTGCAACGCATCCGGGCTGTTATTGGTATAGTTAAGCGTTTCGTCGCAGCTTAATGTTTTCGTAGCGGTGTCAAGATTGGCCTTAAGGATATAGTCAGGGCGGTTTTGCCAGTATTTCGCACCGGGCTCGCCATTGGCAGAATGAAACTCATTGCCTTTATCACTGTAAAAATTCGGCGCAAAAAGTGCAGCCGGATCATAACTACTGCTGATGGTGTCATTCGGATTATTGGCGCGTTTTCTGCGCTGTGCCTGTACAGATAATATCGTAAAAAATACGATGACGAGGCAAAGGAGTTTTGTTTTCATGAATGGGTCGGTTAACGTGCGGCAATATACAAATGATGCGCGGAAAATTTAGGTAGATAACAAACCTGATCAAATTATCCTGAAAAATTTACAAGGATTTTATGGAAAATGAGTGATGTATACATCATGGTATTAAAAGCAATGCCATGTCGCATATAAAGTCAGTCACTATTCCTAAACCTTGTCACCAAGCATGGCAGGCGATGGCGCCCGTTAGCAATGGGCGTTATTGTCAAAGCTGCTGTAAAACAGTGACAGATTTTACTGCGATGAGTAATGATGAGATTATTATGTATCTATCGTCTAATATGAATGTTTGTGGTAGAATAAATGATCGTCAGCTAAACAATGTCAACGCTGCCTTATCCTTGGATAGCCGACCATTTTTTCGTAAATGGAGCCTCGTTGCATTGGTTATAGGCCTATTATCTTTTGTTGATAACGAAGTTAAGGCGCAGGATCGTCCCGCACAATACATTACTTCGTTAAGATTAATGCCAATCTTATCAACGCCCAATCATGAACTTTACAAGATAACAGGTGATATAAGAAATAATGAAGGCGAAGTAATACCCGGCGCAAATATATTAGTATACGGTACCGGTGCTAAAGCTGTTACTAAGAATGATGGAAGTTTTGCAATAGATATTCCGGCGAGTGGAGACACACTTATGGTTTCTTTTATCGGCTATGTAAGTCAAAAAATATCAGTAAATCCGCATTCCGGAAATATAAACATTACGCTTGCCGAGGATAATCTCTGCATACATTCAGTTACAACCGTTGTCGGTGGACTTCAGGTAATAAGGCGTCCGATACTGTGGCGTATATGGTACCATATTAAAAAATCTTTTCGCTCAATATTCTGATTTGTTATGCAAAACCTTCAATCAATTACTATACCTGAACCTTGCCATCAGTCGTGGCAGGCAATGTCACCCGTTTCAGGGGGGCGTCATTGTCAAAGCTGCTGTAAAACAGTGACAGATTTTACAAACATGAGTAACGAGGAAATCATTACTTATTTATCTTCTAATAACAATGTTTGTGGGCGGTTCAATAATGAACAAATACCGGGGATCAATAAGAAACTACGGATACCTGATGGCTCGCTGTTCCAAATGAAAGGTTGGGCATTAGTGCTAAGCTTGTTGTCGCCAATGGTATTTGGTAATGTCAGGGCACAAATGCGGATACCGACAGAGCAAACAACAAGCGGCTTAAGAAACGAATGCTCAGGTCGCACTATAGGGAAAATTGTCAGTATGCAAACCGTTCGAGGCCAGGTGACCGATGAACAAGGAGCCCCTATTCCTTTAGCAAAGATCATTTTTACGCAAGGTGAAACTCATGGGACTATGACAGACGAGGCCGGAAATTTTAGTGTTCAGGTACTTTCTGGTTACACAAAATTTAGGGTTGTGACACAAGGATATTTACCGCAGGATGTAGATATCATTAGAGGAACAGTTCGCTACCACGTTAAATTAAAGAATGAAGAGATGTTGCTGGGAACTATTGCAAAGGTAAAACAACCCTTTTTCAAATATGTGTATTATCGATATTTCCCGCAATCTTATCGGAAAGTGTTTAAATAACTCCTTGTTACATGAGCATAGTGGCCAGCACACCTTCTTTTAATGAATAGGTAGACATCAGCACATCTTTAATCCCCAGTTTCTCCACCACGAAGCGTGTAATAATGGATGCTACCACGATCATATCCACACGGATAGAAATAATACCCGGTGTGTTTTCGCGCTCAAAGTGGGTGGATTCGATTAGCCAGTCGGTTATATTAAGGAATTCGTTATAGTTAAAACGGTATTTTCGGTTGGTTTTCAGGTCGAAATCATGGCCGTCTTTACGTTCTATTACCTCCGCAAAAGTTTCAAAAGCGCCTGATGAGCCTATCAGCGTTTCAATATTATTTAGCTTTGCTGCTTCAAAAAACGGAGCAAGTGTTTGGTCGAGATAATCATGCAGTTCTTGTACGCAATGGCCGGGTATGGGGTCAACCTTATGATATTTATCCATCAACCTGGCTGCACCAATCTCAAAGCTTTGTTTCCACAATATCCCATCGCAGTTGCCGATGATGAACTCCACGCTGCCGCCGCCTATATCCAGTATCAGCGCATTTTTTTCGGTAAGGCATTGGCTGGCTTTTATACCATCGTAAATATAGCGGGCTTCCTGTTCTCCATCAATTGTTTCTATGCCGATACCGGTTTGCGACTTTACTGCGTCAATAAATTCCTTACCGTTACTGGTAGTACGGATGGCTGACGTTGCAATGGCCCTTACCCGACCAGCCTTATGTGCCCTGATCTGCTGGTGGAATTTTTCCATTGTCTTTACGCCACGTTCAAACGCGGCATGATGTATTTTTCCGTCCTTCATGCCGCCTTCGCCTAACTTTACAGGTTCGGTAATGTGGTAAAGTTCGGTAGGGGCCGCCGCAGCGCCGGTAGCAATCAGTAAATGAAAAGTATTAGTGCCCAGGTCCATTACTGCAACAATGTCCTGGTTTGTTGAAAAGGCTGATTTATTTTCAGTCATAAATTCCTAACGGAGTTTAGTGTAGTTTGTTTTGAGGAATTGGCGATCGGTATTTCGTAATCATTGAAATATATAACTTATTACCAATCCGTAATCATCAATCTATTCCTTATAAAAAAACCATTTTGCCAACTCTTTATAGCTGGCTTTTTTGCCATACATAAGGATACCTACACGGTAAATGCGTGATGCGATATAGGTAGTAAATATAAAGCCGATCACCATCAGGCTCATAGATATGGCAAGCTGCCATCCGGGCACATGGAATGGCACGCGCACCATCATTGCTACCGGCGCTGTTAAAGGGATCATGGATAACCAAACTGCCAGCGGACTATCCGGTGCCTGAAAGAGATATGATACCGATAACAGGTAGGTAAATAACAAAGGCAATGTAATGGGAAACATAAACTGCTGTGTTTCGGTTTCGCTGTCAACCGCCGAACCTACAGCCGCAAAAAGAGCGCTGTAAAACAGGTA
>JBQCIS010000197.1:0-3398 GCA_051953515.1 Mucilaginibacter sp. | reverse complement strand
TGATACACAGCTACACCTGCTACAAATGCTACACCTGAAAAATGATATCAGCAGTAAAAAAATAGCGATGGTTTCAAGCCATCGCTATGTATTTTTCCCAATTATACGTTTTTTCGATATTGCCGTTGACTTCAGTCAACGGAACTGAAATAGGTTATGAATTGGCTTTAGCCTAATCTTTTGGCTAAAGCCAATTATTGAATCCACATTTATTCCGTTGACTAAAGTCAACGGCAATTGTTTCTACCGACTGGTAAAGCGTGGACAATTGAACTGGTGGGAAAAACTTATTTTATTAATCCTCTTAATTTGTCAAGCCTATTTGCCGGTGCATTTGGAGATAAAAAGTCAGGAATAGTATTTTGATTTCTTCTTGGACGACTTAGAAATTCGACATTCCATTCTGTTATTCGAGCTTCTTTTTTGTGAATATAATGACCCAGTTCAGGCTCGTCAATATATTCTTCCTGGAGTATTAATGCTAATGGATCTTCTGCTCCTGTATTTGATTCGGAAAATTCTAATGCTTCTTCATACGTCGCAAAAGTATAATAATAGTCATCTCCATCTGCAAGATCGGGAGCCCCTCTTTCAGGATGGCACCAAACACGATATTCTAATACATCATCCCATACGTAACCACCTCCTGAATTTGCAAAACCGGCATAATTACCTACTAAATCAGGATTTTTAACAGCAGGATATTTTGACATCAATTTTGGTTTTTAATTTCTTTCTCCCCTATTCCGCCAACAAATCATCCGTCAGCTTCTCAAACTCATCAATAAACTGGGTATAGTATTCACCCGTACCCGGTCCGCTGAAGCCGGTGTGTATTTTGCGTACATCGCCTTTTTTATCAATGATGATGGTGGTAGGGAAACCTTTAAAATCTGCCAGCATAGGCAGGCTTTTCTGCGGATCGCCTCTGCCGGGCGTATAACCCGTAATAAGTAGTGGGTATGGAATATTGAAATGCGCTTTCATCTGCCGCAACGTACGCTGCGAGGCCGTAAAATTTGTTGTACGTTCATAAGCCAGTCCAATCACCTCAACACCTTTTTTATGATATTTCGGATAGTAGCTGTTTACCATATAATTGGTTTCGTCCATACAATTTGGGCACCACGAGCCTAATATCTGCACAATAACTACTTTACCTTTAAACCGCGCGTCGCTTGACGAAACCTCCCGGCCGTTAATATCTTTAAACCTGAAACTGATCTTTTTATATCCCGGCTTTAAGAAAGTAAGCGAATAAGCATCCGGCAATTTCGCATTCTCATTGCGAACGGCAGTCCAGCTGTCCACCCCGCTGATGCCGGAATACATTTTGCCGTCGGTCATGCTGTCGTTCGAGTTGATCTTAGCCTTGAAGATGAAAGCATGCCCGCCATCAAAGCATGAAAGATAAAGGCTGTCGCCAGCCAGGGTGCCGTCCAGGTAGCGGTAATCGCCAGTTGTGGTAAGGAAGGTGCCGGTAAGGTGCGCGCCGTCTTGTTTAAACTCGCCAACGGTGGTATCGCGGTCGGCACCTTCGCCAAAAATGGCTGTCCACCGGCCGGCAACGTTGTATACCGGTGCTGGCGCATCTTTAAAGAAACGCCATGAAGTATTAGGGACACCAGCAAAATCCATTACCGCATCGCTCACGCCTAAATGTTTTATCCATTTGCCATGCAGACCGTCGCCTTCAAGTTTCAGTCTGAATTCCGAATCAAAAAGCGGCATGTGGATGAAAACCGAATCGCCCGCCGACTTAATATCCGTTACTTTAAACCGTTCTGCACCGTTAATAATAGCAATCTGTTGCTTGCCTGCCGTGTCGCTTACAATAAAGTTAAAGGGCAGCTCATTGCCCGATGAAGTTTTAAGTGTGCCGCGCCATGTACCGGTTTGCAGTTTGCTTTGTGCTAAGGTAGTAAGGGCGAAAAGGGTAGGTATAAGCAGGAAGAGTAGCTTTTTCATTTGGAATTATTAAGCGAAAGTGGGCGGTTGATTAAGTTGATGGAGTGAGCTGGTAGCTGCAAATCAGGCAAATAACTACCCAGCAAATCAACTTAATCAGCCACTCACCATTTTTTGTATCACCAAATCTAAGCAAAAAACCTTGCCGCTATTTCAATACCTCACGGGATATGACAATCTTCTGAATTTCTGAAGTGCCTTCGTATATCTGTGTGATCTTGGCGTCGCGCATCATGCGCTCTACATGGTATTCTTTTACATAACCATAGCCGCCATGTATCTGCACGGCCTCAATGGTGGTATCCATGGCCACTTTAGAGGCAAACAGCTTAGCCATGGCGCTTTCCTTGCCATAAGGTTGATGATTATCTTTCAGCCATGCTGCACGGTAGCACAACAGGCGCGCAGCCTCAATTTCGGTAGCCATATCGGCCAGTTTAAATTGTATCGCCTGTAAATTTGATATAGGTTTGCCAAATGCCGTGCGTTGTTTGGCGTATTCAACAGCCAGTTCATGCGCCCCGGCCGCTATGCCCAAAGCCTGGGCAGCTATGCCTATACGGCCACCTTCCAGCACCGTCATGGCAAACTTAAACCCAAAGCCATCCTCGCCAATCCTGTTCTCTTTTGGCACTTTCACATCGTTAAACATAAGCGAATGTGTATCAGAGCCGCGTATGCCCATCTTATTTTCCTTCGGCCCGACCGTAAAGCCTTCCCAGCCGCGCTCAACAATAAAAGCGTTTATGCCGTGGTGCTTTTTGCTGGCATCCGTTTGGGCAATTACAATATAGGTTGATGCAGAGTTTCCGTTGGTGATCCAGTTTTTAGTACCATTAAGCAGGTAATGGTCGCCCATGTCAATTGCCGTGGTACGCTGTGAGGTGGCATCAGAACCGGCTTCCGGCTCCGACAAACAAAACGCACCTATCACTTCTCCCTTAGCCAGCGGTACCAGGTATTTCTGCTTTTGTTCTTCGGTTCCGTATTTCTCCAGCCCGAAGCATACCAGCGAGTTATTTACTGATACCACTACAGAGGCTGATGCGTCTACCTTCGACAATTCTTCCATAACCAGCACATACGAAACTACATCCAGTCCGCTGCCACCATATTGCGGCGCTACCATCATGCCCAGGAAACCCAGTTCACCTAACTTTTTTATCTGCTCTGCTGGAAATTTCTGGTGCTCATCGCGTTCTATAACGCCGGGTTTTAACTCGGTCTGTGCAAAATCCCGCGCGGCCTGGCGTATCATCTGTTGTTCTTCTGAAAGTTCGAAATGCATTGGTTTATAGATTAGTTCGGTCAAAAGTAATATTATGCATGCATAGTAAAAAATTGAACATAAAAAAAGAGAGCTCTTTTGAAGCTCCCTTTCCCCTAATTAATTTAAACTATTGATTAAACCCAAAACAAAGAACAAAAAT
>JBQCIS010000196.1:0-14433 GCA_051953515.1 Mucilaginibacter sp. | reverse complement strand
CTATGCAGTAAGCGGCAGGTTATCGCCGTTGATTGCCGCTGTGCTCATGCCATTGAGTACTATAACCATTATTTCATTCACCACGTTGGCCACACATTTCAAGTCGCTCAAACGCAAATTATTATGAATATTATTTTCTTTTTGATTGGGTGCAGCGTAATGCTGGCGCTCCTGTTTCTGGGTGCATTCTTCTGGGCGCAAAGCACCGGGCAAAACGACGATCTGTATACGCCATCCATGCGCATTTTACTGGATGATGAGGAAACCACGGAAAATGAAAAATGATTTTTGTCACATTTTGCATGTATCTGCATCATTCTGCAGCCCAACCCGACAAGATAGTTTTACACCAATTAAATATTTATTATGCAACCAGAAAAGTTTTACTATGACAATAAGATCGTACGGAATTTTGGTATTGCTACCGTTATTTGGGGCATTGCCGGTATGGCCGTTGGCTTACTAATCGCCATACAGTTGTATCATCCTGCGGCCAATATGGGCAACCAATATACCACGTTTGGCCGTATCCGTCCGCTGCACACCAATGCCGTTATCTTCGCCTTTGTGGGCAATGCCATTTTTATGGGCATTTACTATTCATTACAGCGTTTACTAAAAACCAGAATGTACAGCGATAAGCTAAGCAAGCTGCATTTTTGGGGCTGGCAGCTCATTATTGTATCAGCGCTGATTACGTTGCCAATGGGTTTCACCACATCGCATGAATATGCAGAACTGGAATGGCCCATCGATATTCTCATCACAATAGTATGGGTTATCTTCGGTATCAACATGTTCGGTACCATTATCAAACGGCGCGAACGTCACTTGTATGTGGCTATCTGGTTCTATATCGCAACATTCGTTACTATAGCCGTATTACATATCGTAAACTCAGTCGAAATACCCGTTACTTTCTGGAAAAGCTACATGGTATTTGCCGGCGTGCAGGACGCACTGGTGCAATGGTGGTACGGGCATAATGCCGTGGCCTTTTTCCTTACAACACCTTATCTGGGGCTGATGTATTACTTCCTGCCTAAAATGGCTAACAGGCCTATCTATTCCTATAAGCTCAGTATCCTGCACTTTTGGGCGCTCATCTTTATTTATATATGGGCAGGGCCTCATCATTTGTTATATAGTACTTTACCAGGCTGGGCACAGTCATTAGGAGTGGCCTTCTCTGTTATGCTGATAGCGCCAAGCTGGGGCGGTATGATCAATGGTTTGCTTACGTTGCGCGGTGCGTGGGATAAAGTTCGTGATGATGTTGTGCTAAAATTTATGGTTGTTGGATTAACCGCTTACGGTATGGCAACCTTTGAAGGTCCGATGCTTTCGTTAAAACAGGTAAATGCCATAGCCCACTTCACCGACTGGATCATTGCGCACGTGCACGTAGGCGCATTAGGCTGGAATGGTTTCTTAACCTTCGCCATCCTATACTGGCTCATTCCGCGTATTTATAACACGCAGCTATATTCAAAAAAACTGGCCTCGTTCCACTTCTGGATCGGGACACTCGGTATCCTTTTTTATGTGATCCCACTATACTGGTCGGGCTTTACCCAGGGCTTGATGCTGAGGGAATTCACGCCCGAAGGCGTGCTGAAGTATCCAAGCTTTTTGGAAACGGTATTGCGTATTATACCAATGTGGGTTACCCGCTCATTGGGTGGCGGTATGTACCTTACGGGTGTATTGGTAATGGCTTATAACCTTACCCGTACTGCAATGCAGGGCAAACTGGTAGCTAACGAAGCTGCAGAAGCTATGCCGCTTGAACCGCTGCCCGCCAAAGTTAAGGATGCAACGTGGCACCGCACTCTTGAACGCAGGCCCGTACAGTTAATGATACTGGCGCTGGTTGTGATCCTTATCGGGTCGTTTGTTGAGTTGATGCCTACACTCACCATTTCATCAAATGTGCCAACGATAGCCAGTGTAAAGCCTTACACGCCGCTGGAACTGCAGGGCCGCGACCTGTACATCAGGGAAGGATGCTCTAACTGCCACTCACAAACGGTAAGACCATTCCGGTCTGAAACGGAGCGTTACGGCGAATACAGCAAGGCCGGCGAGTTTGTATATGATCACCCATTCCTATGGGGATCAAAACGCACCGGGCCTGACCTGGCCCGTGAAGGAGGCAAATATGGCGACTCATGGCACTATAACCACCTGCTCGATCCGCGCCTTATGTCGCCGGGAAGTATCATGCCGAACTACGATTGGCTGATCACCCAAAATTTAGATACATCAACCACAGCAGCAAAGATCAGGGCGCTGCGTAAGGTGGGCGTGCCATATCCGGCAGGGTACGAAAATATAGCCAACAGCGATCTGGAAAAACAGGCGCAAAAGATAGCTGACAACCTTGCCAACGATAAGATAAAAGTAAAAAGCAATAAAGAGATCATTGCCCTCATTGCATACCTGCAACGTTTGGGTACCGATATAAAAGCAAATAAAACAGCCGCTAACTAATAATATTTAAGACAATGTTCGACCAGTTTTTACATAACGTTTCGGGAAAGGAAACCTACCTCATCTTTTCATTATGGATGTTCCTTGCATTCTTTGTCCTTGTTGCTGCCCTGCTGCTGCGCATGCGAAAACAGCATGTGGATTATATGAGCGATATCCCGCTGAGTGACAATTCAGTTTCAACCTCAAAATCTTTAGAGCCATGAAATACGCAATACCATTGATTGTACTAACCGTTATCAGCTCTTTTCAGCCTGCAATGGCTGAAGAGGGAAGCCTGTTATCGCCACAGATGCAAAATAACATCGGTTATGGCGCCATTATATTTATGATAGTGCTGTTTATGATCGTTATGTTCATGCTGTTACGGGTGTTTAAGCTCATGACGCGGATATTCCTTAAATCGCAGGGCTTGACCGATGAACAAATAGCTGCCGAACTAAACCCTGCTAAGCCTGAAAAGGTAAGGAAGCCAGAAGGGCAGGTATGGAATAAGTTGCTATCCTTAAGGCCCTTATCAGAAGAAAAGAGCCTGTTAATGGCGCATGAATATGACGGTATACAGGAACTGGATAACCCAACGCCCAAATGGTTCATGGCCTTGTTTTATGGCAGTATAATTTTTGCTGTATGTTATCTGCTTATTTATCACGTATTCCATCTGGCGCCCTTGCAATACCAGGAGTATAAGAACGAAATGGCACAGGCTGCTATTGAAAAGCAGGTGTATTTAAGTAAAGCAGCCAATAAGGTGGATGAAAATACGGTAAAGCTGACTAAAGATCCCGCAATGTTGGCTGATGGTCAGTCCATCTTTCAACAAAAGTGTTCACCATGTCATGGCGAACATGCACAGGGGGTAATAGGTCCGAATCTTACCGATGACTACTGGCTGCATGGCGGCAAGATCAGTCAGGTGTTTTCCACTATTAAATACGGTGTGCCGTCAAAAGGTATGCCTACATGGGAAAGCCAGCTTTCGCCAAAACAAATTGCAGATGTGGCCAACTATGTAAAATCGCTGCACGATACCAACCCAGCCAACCCTAAAGCGCCGCAGGGTGATAAAGAAAAAGATGATGATGACGCCACATCAGGGGGTGCAAAAGGTAAAAAGCTGGCTGCTAATAACAAATAAAAATTAAGATGGACGATCTACTGGCAGCAGCTGAAGATGGCAAACGTAAATGGCTATACCCATCGGTACGTAAAGGGCCGTTGTATAAATGGCGCAGTTATTTAAGCTACGTTTATCTGGCGCTTTTTTTTACCACACCGCTTATCCGCATTAACGGTCAGCCTTTGCTAATGCTGAATGTGATCGACAGGCAATTTGTGATTTTTGGGCAGGTTTTCTGGCCGCAGGATATTTTTCTGTTTATGCTCGCGTCGCTCATTTTTCTGGTATGCATTGTACTGTTTACCATAGCATTTGGCAGGGTGTTTTGCGGATGGATCTGTCCGCAGACTATTTTTATGGAAATGGTTTTCCGTAAAATAGAAATATGGATTGAAGGAGATGCCAATAAACGCAGAAAGCTGGATGCTGCACCGTGGACACGGGATAAGGTTATCAAAAAAACAGCTAAGCACGTTATATTTTTTCTGCTTTCGTTTCTTATAGCCAATACCTTCCTGGCTTATATTATTGGCAGTGAAAGTTTGTTTAAGATAATTACAGAGCCGGTAAGCGAGCATATTGTTGGGTTGATAAGTATTTGTGTGTTCACTACTGCTTTTTACCTTGTTTACAGTCAGGTACGTGAGTTGGTTTGCACAATGATATGTCCTTACGGGCGTTTACAGGGCGTTTTGCTTGATGAGCATTCGCTGGTTGTCGCCTATGATGAGGTACGCGGCGAACCGCGGGGAAAAATTGACAAGAAATCCATTGAGATTAAAGGCGATTGCGTTGATTGTGGTATCTGCGTAGCGGTATGCCCTACGGGTATTGATATTCGTAAAGGGACACAGCTGGAGTGCATCAATTGTACCGCCTGTATTGATGCCTGCGACGAGGTGATGGGCAAAATACACCGTGAGCGCAAACTAATAGGCTTCTACTCGCGTGATATGATCGCTAAAAAGAAGAAATTCTCTTTTACACCCAGGATGATCGGATATAGTGCGGTGATTGCCATATTACTTGGAGTGATGGGTTATTTCATCTTTACACGCAGCGATATGGATATTACCGTAATGCGCGCTGCAGGCCTGCTTTATCAGGAACAGCCGGGCGGTTACATTAGCAACGTTTATAATGCCGAGATCATTAATAAAGCCAATGCTACACGTACAATTAAACTGGAAGCTGATGACCCAGCCATCAGAATCAAATACATACAAGCGCCCGGTATTGTAACCAAAGGTAACTCGGTTAAAACGGTGTTTTTTGTACTGATTCCTGCCAGTCAGTTACATGCTTTAAAAACCAGCGTGAATTTGCACCTCATGGTCGGTAACCGTATTGTCAAAACAGTTAGTACCACATTTGTCGGACCTGTAGATTAAACCATTATGAATTGGGGAAAGGGAATAGTTTTTACGTTGTCGGTTTTTGTTTTGTTCATTGCCGGGCTGAGCATTTATATGTTCGCTACCCCGCAGGATGATTACGACCATGCCTACTATGAAAAAGGGCTGAACTTTGACAAAGATTACGCAAAGGAAGAAAATGTGGTAAAAGATCATGCCCAACCAAGCATTCAAACCGGTAAGTATGCTGTGGTTTTGGATTTCCACAAAACCGCAACCGGTACGGTAAAATTCGAAAGGCCATCTGATACCCGCATGGATAAAGTATTCGCGGTGGATTCATCAAAACTTATAGTGCCGGTTACTTCGCTTGCGCAAGGAGAATGGCAACTCATCTGTAACTGGAAAAGCAGCGGCCATCAGTATCTGTATCAGCAAAAAATATTTATACCATGAGCAGTAACGAACTGGCGCTTTTTATCGGTTTGTTTGGCAGCATTCATTGTGTTGGCATGTGCGGCCCTCTGGCTTTTGCCATTCCGGTGATTGAAAATAAGTGGTGGCTGGTTATTGCAGATAAAATATTGTACAACCTCGGCCGCATAGTTACCTATACTTTGCTTGGCCTGGTAATAGGCATTATCGGTAGACAGTTGTGGGTATATGGCTTGCAACAATTGGTTTCCGTTATAACCGGAACGCTCATTGTGCTGGCTGCCACCAGCCGGATTTTGAAATTGCATATACGAAACAGCCGTTTAACAGCAAAACTGTTTGTGCCCGTAAACAAGTTACTGGCTTATGCACTTAAACATCACGACGGTCATTTTATAATAGGATTGATCAATGGGCTTTTGCCATGTGGCTTTGTGTACCTTGCCCTTGCAGGAGCTATTAATACACCATCGTCTCTGGCGGCGGCACAATACATGTTCTGGTTTGGTACAGGTACTTTTCCGTTAATGCTTATTGCAACGGTAGGCAGTAACTTTATTACCGTGCCTTTGCGTAGCAAAATCAATAAAGCAATTCCGTATCTGATGCTGGCTCTCGGATGCTGGTTCGTTATCAGAGGGCTTGATATAAATATTCCTTATCTCAGCCCTAAAAATCCTGCACAAGGCATTTTAATATGTAAATAGCAGCAAATTAAGAACTGCAATTTACCTTATTTCAGGCATTGCAACAGCTATTCAAATCGCCATACTGAACAGTTGGCTTTTGGGTTGTTCAGCCCATAAGCGCGCATCAAATGCCATGCATATATTGCGCAAAAATCGGTTGCCAATAGGAGTAACGTTCAACCCGAAGGGTGTTATGTGTACTAAACCATCCTCTTCTAATGTGTTTAGCCTTGCAATTCCGTCAAGCAATGTATCGCAAATATCGTTCGGATTACTCCAGCAGGTTTCTCCTGTGCACATAATATTAAGGATATGCTTGCGCAGCACCAGATCTTCGCCCGTTAGTAAATGGCCTTTTATAAGCGGCAGTTCATCGTTGTTAACGATTCTGATATAGTCCTCAACTGTTTTGCTGTTCTGCGCAAATGCATATAATGAATCGCTGATGGACGACACGCCAAGCCCTATAAGCAATTGGGTGTGCTGATGGGTATAACCCATAAAGTTGCGGTGCAGGCTACCTTCCTTTTTCGCATTATTCAACGAATCGCCGGGTAATGCAAAGTGATCCATCCCCACTTCCTGGTACCCATAGTGGATCAGTAAACTACGGCCAACATCATACAACTTATCTTTGGTTTCTGTATCGGGCAAATGCTTCTCGGTAAACAGCCGCTGTCCGGGTTTTACCCATGGCACATGTGCATAACTATAAAAAGCGATACGGTCAGGCGCCAGCCCTCCAACTTTGTTCATTGTTTCTATAAGCCCATCCAATGTTTGTAAAGGCAGGCCATAAATCAGATCGTAATTAATGGATGTATAGCCTATGCGCCTGGCCTGTAATGTAACAGCCCGTACCTGCTCATAGGTTTGATGCCGGTTGATGATGAACTGTACCTTCGGATCAAAATCCTGTATGCCTAAGCTCAAACGGCGAAAACCCAGACGGTAAAGTGTTTCCAGGTGTTCAACAGTAGTATTGGCCGGATGTGCCTCAAAGCTAAATTCCGCATTGGGGTGCAGCACAGCATCTTTTAATATGCCTTTTATTAATTTATCCAGATTTGCGGCGTTAAAAAAAGTAGGCGTGCCACCACCTAAATGAATTTCTTTCACAACAGGCTTTTCTACCATTATAGCCCGGTACAAATCCCATTCTTTTAATACGGCTTTGATATAAGGCTCTTCCACCGCGTGATTTTTTGTGATGCGCGTATTGCAGCCACAATAAGTACAAAGGCTTTCGCAAAAAGGCAGGTGGATATATAAGCTGATGCCGTCTTTCCGGTTACTTTCGTCAAATGATTTTTTTACAGATGCTTTCCATCCTTCAATATTAAACAGGCCCGTATTCCAGTAAGGTACAGTAGGGTAGCTGGTGTAGCGCGGTGCTGCTACATTATATTTTTTTACTAACTGATGGTACATGATCTTTAGTTAATGTTGAAAAGACTGAGGAATAATACCTTTTACTGTCCGGCAATCATTGTTGCAGGCGCAGGCATTACCAATGCATTTGTTTTGCTGCCACAGATCAAGATTTTTGATGGTTTGGTCAGCTATCTCCTGTAATGCCTCACGGGTGAGATAGGCCTGGTGAGGGGTAATGATCACATTGTCCCTGTCGAGCAGATTTTTTAGCAGGGGATCTTTTTCTGTATCATGTTCATGATTTTCAAAGAACAGGCCTTTTTCATATTCATACACGTCCAATCCGAGATAACCTATCTGTCCACGTTCGAGTGCCACGAGTACATCGCTTGTTTTGATAACCGCTCCGCGTGATGTATTAATGAGCATTACGCCGGGTTTCATTTTTTCAAGCGTTTCCTGGCGAATGAAATGCCTGGTATCGTCGCTAAGCGGTATGTGCAGCGATATAATATCTGCTGCGTGCAAAAGTTCATCAAGCGAAACCTGCTCTATACCGGAAAGGTCGTGATATTCGTTTTCATCGAACCCGATTACCCGGCAGCCAATACCCTTAAATAATCCGGCGGCAGCCTGGCCTGTTTGCCCCAGCCCAATTATACCAACTGTTTTCCCTAAAAAATTGAAACCGATAAGACCATCGTTTCTGAAATCGAATTGATGCACATTCTGGTTTGCCCTAACAAGCCTGCGATTCAGCGCAAAGGCCAGCGCTATGGCATGTTCAGCAATAGCGTGTGGCGAATAAGAAGGCACATTGGCTAATTTAATCTGATATTTCGCTGCAGTTTCCTTGTCGATATGATCGGTACCGACTGAACGGGTAACGATATATTTTATACCGAGGGCAGCCAGCTCATCCATGACTTTTGATGAGACATCATCGTTGGTGAACACGATAACGGCATCCTTTCCCGCCGCATAAATAGCTGTATCAATGTTAAGAGGGTTTGAGATAAGGGTGATATCGTGTTTTTTTTGATTGGCTTTTGCGAGAAATTCTTTTTCAAAAGGCTTTATACTGTAAGCAACCGCTTTCATACCGTAATATTATTAACACAAAACTATTGCTAATAAACGGTGAAGGTTATGAGCCGGGTCAGCCAAAAAAGTGACTGATGTCAGTTTTTCATTTTTTCCAGCTTGGAAAGATTGAGTACTGAGATATTGGAACCTTTTTTATCGATCAGGCCTTCATCCTTGAAATCAGAAAGCGTACGGCTCACAGTTTCCGTAGCCATACCTGCCATCGCCGCCAGATCTTCGCGCGATATTTTAAAACTATCGCTATCCGCATCATGGTTTTTATATAGTTTTACAATTGCTTCCGCCATTCGCTTGCGTACGGAGTGATAAGCAAGTTGTAGCAATTGGTCTTCCTTTTCGCGTATATCGGTTGCCAGTAACTTTATAAATTCGCGGGCAACGTCGGGGTAAAGGTTCAATAGTTCATCTATCTGCTCTTTGGGTATCAGGCATAGAGTGCTGTCTTCCAGCGCCGTAGCGGTATCGGAGTAAGGTTCATTTGATAGCATGGCCTGCACACCAATGTAGTTGTCGTTGGTATAGATACCGGTCATCAGTTCACGGCCATCCTCGGCAAGTTTTACAGCCTTTATCTTCCCGCTAACCACAATATAAAGTCCATTGCCCTTATCACCCTCATAATAAACCACCTGGTTCTTTTTAAATTGGCGGGTCTTACGTTCGTTTATAGCTTTTTTTAGCTCTGTAAGACCATTGTTTTTAGCTATAAGTGTATTCAGGTTGTCGAGCGAGCGGCTATAAAAGTTTTCCTGGGTTTCTTTTTTCTTCAGTCTGCTTTCTATGGCATTCAGCAGGTCCATATCGTCAAAAGGTTTGGTCAGGTAATCGTCGGCGCCCATTTCCATCCCTTTGCGCAAGTCGGTGCGTTCGGCCTTTGCCGTGAGAAAGATAAATGGTATGGTTGCCATTAGCGGATTTTTGTT
This sequence comes from Mucilaginibacter sp., assembly GCA_051953515.1. Lineage (GTDB taxonomy): Bacteria > Bacteroidota > Bacteroidia > Sphingobacteriales > Sphingobacteriaceae > Mucilaginibacter. The sequence continues at coordinate 4,937 of JBQCIS010000196.1, read as the reverse complement.
GAGTAGGTACAGCACACCATATCCATCCAGTTCAGGCATCATAATATCGCAAAGGATAATATCCGGAATGTTTTTTGATGCCAGGTCCACGCCTGCTTTGCCATTGCTGGCAGCAAAAACGGTGTAACCGGCAAGCTCAAGTATCTCTACTACATTCTCGCGTATGTCGTTATTATCTTCAATGATCAATACTTTTTTGCTCATGTTAAAGGAAAAGTTAGTGTGAAAGTAGTGCCTTTGTTCAAATTACTTTTAAAATCCACTTTTCCGTGCATCAGGTTAACATACCTGCCTACAATGTTCAGTCCCAGGCCTGTGCCCGGAATATTGCCGGTGTTATGCGCGCGGAAAAATGCCTCGAACAGATGTTTCTGATCTGCTTCAGGTATACCTATGCCATTGTCCCTTATAATGACGATGCATGTTTTGTGATTTATTTCGGTGTTAAATTCTATAAAAGTATTCTCACCAGAGTATTTCGTGGCATTCCCTATCAGGTTGATAATGCAATTTTTTAACAGGTTGGCATCTAACTTTACCAAACTGCTGGTGCCGGTATGCTGATAAATAATATCCTGGTTTTCTTTGGCTACCATCTGCATTTCTTCAGTTATTTCTTCAGCAAGCTTTACCAGGTCAAATTCAATAAATGCAGGTTCAACCTTGCCGGCTTCCAGCTTTTCAAGAGACAGGAAGTCGTTTAAGATAGTAGTGAGGTTCCCCACAGCATTTTTTATCTTTTTTACATGCTTGGCTATCTGCGGATTGTTAAAAGGCTGTGCATACTTATCTACCAATATAGCCGATAATTGTATAGCGCTAAGCGGTGTACGGAATTCGTGCGAGGCCATTGACACAAAGCGGCTCTTTAGCTGGCCAAGCTCTTTTTCTTTTTCCAGCGAAATGCTAACCTCTTCCTTTGCTTCCTGCAATGCCTTTACAGTATCCTTTAGCCATAAGGTGCGCTTTTCTACCTCATCCTCAAGGTGGGCTGCATATTCTTTTAGTTTCTCTTCAGCTTCTTTCTCACGTGTGAGATCATGTATAAACCCGGTATACACCTTTCTGCCCAAAAACTGCACTTCGCTTACCCCCAATCGAAAGGGGAACACGGTGCCATCTTTTTTCAGTCCCATTACTTCGCGGCCGATGCCAATGATGTGCGGGTCGCCGGTATGCTGATAGCGCTGTATATAACCATCATGCTGGGAATGGTATGGTTCGGGCATTAGCATGTTAATGTTATTGCCTATAACTTCTTCGGGTGTATATTGAAATAGCTTACAGGCAGACGGATTAATAGTTTCCACAAAGCCATGCTCATCGATGGTGATAATGCCATCAATTGCATTTTCAATAATCGCTTTCAGCAAAGCTGCATTTTCCATAATGATCATTGCGGCTGTATTTGTGATGTTGGTCACAAATATCAACGAGTTAAAAAAGATAAAATATAATCTATTACATGTCAAAAAGTGATCGTTGTCACTTTTTCAATTGCTTAGTAGCTGGCTAAAGTTAAAACTATTTGTGGTAACACTTCTGAAAGTGATCATAATCCTACACGCCTATCTTTTAAAAGTAAATATAATTTGCGCATTGATCTGGCTCACTTCCTTTACAAAGCTACATCCTGAATTTGATAACTATTGAAATACAAGGTACGATGTTAAACATTTTTAATTTTAATGTCGCTATGCTGCCTCTTTTACTAATTTTGATATATAGGGTTACGCCTATAGCCCAACCAATCTGAAACCAGTTTAAGAATGAGATTAGCTTCAGTGATTTTTTTTATGTGTTTGTGTAGCTATGCCTATCCGCAAACCATGTTGCCTGTATACCATGAAGGCGGGCAGCACAATTTCCGGGGCGATTGGTTAGTTAATCCGGTTACTGCCAAAGCTGAAGTTTATAAAACGAATGACGGAAAAGACATAGTGCTGGACAACGGACTTGTAAAAAGGGTTTTTCGCCTGGCACCCAATATGGCCTGTATAGACTATCAAAATCTGAGTAACGGGCAGCAATTACTCCGGGCCATAAAGCCGGAAGCGAGAATAACTATAAATGGTAAGGAATACAATATAGGTGGCCTTTTGGGGCAAACTGAAAATGCTTACCTCATTCCCGCATGGATCGATTCGTTTAAGGCTGGAAAGAGCGATTTTCATTTAGTGAAGTTTCAGGTAAGCGCCCTTCGCCCGTTCCTGCAATGGAAACCAACAGGATGGGTGATGAATAAAAAACAGCCATCCGGAAAAACGATAATCTTCCAGTTTCAATCTGCATTGCCCGAACTGGATGGAATTACAGTGAACGTAAATTACGAACTGTATGATGGTATTCCATTGATGGTAAAATCCGTGTCGGTTGTAAATAAGTGCGGAAGAACTATTGTCATCAACCGCATAGTGAACGAAGAACTGGCGGTAGTAGAGGAAGAAAGCGCCGTAGTAGGCGACCCTGAAACGATGAAAAAACAGCATGGTATTTATGTTGAGAGTAACTATGCCTTTAACAATGCCATGCGTTATGACCTTAGCGATCAAACTACGCATTGGAAAACTGATACGGCGTATACTTCGCAGGTTAATTATGATAAAAAAACACCTTGTCTGCTGGAAGTATATCCTGCAAAAGTTACCGGTATTGAGTTACAGCCGGACTCTATATTGAATTCTGTCCGTACCTGTGAGTTGCTCATGGATAGCTATGACCGGGAAAGGCGGGGATTAGCCGTCAGAAAAATGTACCGTACCATTGCGCCATGGACGACGGAGAATCCCATTTATATGCACCTGGTTAGTAAAAATGATGAACAGGTAAAAACGGCGATTGACCAATGCGCCGCAACGGGGTATGAGGCAGTGATCCTGAGCTTTGGCAGCCATTGTAATATGCAGGATAGTTCTGTTGAAAACATCCGGAAATGGGAGCGGATGGCTGATTATGCCCATAGCAAAGGCATCATGATTGGAGGTTATGCCCTGTTTAGTTCGCGTAAGATAAGCGATTCAGACGATGTTATTGATCCCGTAAGCGGTAAGCCGGATGCTGCAGCTTTTTTTGGGGCAGCACCCTGTATGGGCAGTAGGTGGGGATTGGCTTTTATTGCTACGTTGAAGGCTTTTATTTCGAAAACCGGATTTGACATTTTGGAAAATGACGGGCCTTATCCTGGGGATGTCTGTGCATCTACCACTCATCCCGGTCATAAAAATCTGGATGACAGTCAGTGGAAGCAAATGGAATTGCAAAAAGGGCTATATCACTGGTGCAGTCGGCGTGGCGTTTACGTAAATGCGCCCGACTGGTATTTTTTAGATGGTTCTAATAAGATTGCCCTGGGTTACCGTGAAGTGAATTTCTCTTTGCCGAGGGCTGACCAGAAGTTATTGAACCGGCAGAATATTTTTGATGGGCTTTGGGAAAAAACACCGTCTATGAGCTGGGGATTTGTACCGCTGACAAGGTATCAGGGTGGTGGCCCTGAAGCGGTGCTCGAGCCTTTAGCCGATCACTTGAAAGACTATGAACAACTAATGATGCAATATTATGGTGCAGGTGTACAGGCAGCCTATCGCGGCCCGCGGTTATATGATACCGATGCCACCAAACAAGTTGTAAGCAGAGTGATAAACTGGTATAAAAAATACCGTGATATTCTGAATTCGGATATCATTCACCTGCGTCGTGCTGATGGACGGGACTGGGACGGCATTCTGCATGTTAATGCCCGGTTAAAAATAAAGGGCTTGCTTATGGTCTATAATCCTCTGAAAGTAAAAATACAGCGAACAATCAATTTGCCTTTGTATTATACCGGTTTAACAACGTTTGTATCCGTACGCGAAAAAGAAGGCGTTGCTAAAAAATATAAACTCAACAGAGATTATTCCATTGAACTTCCGGTAACCATTCAGCCGGAGAGCTACACCTGGTTTGTTATGGAGTAATATTCTGGTCCAATGCCCTTTCATTTGTATCAAATACTCGTTTTTGAGAAGGGTATCTGTAATCTGCTTTAAAGACTAAACTTTTTACTGTTTTGAAAAGTTATATGCTACATGGCAGAGAACCGTATTAGTATATGCAGTAAACTAATGGCCGAAAAAGGCCTTACCATTGCCTTTGCCGAAAGCGCTACCGCGGGCTGGCTATGTTCGGAGTTTGCGCTAACGGATGAATCTGGTAAGGTGCTAAAAGGCGGGATTGCCTGTTATGATGCCGACCTGAAAGTTTCTATATTAAAAGTACCACAAAGCCTGATCGACCAATACACGCCTGAATCAATGGAGGTTACACGCGAAATGGCTTATCGCCTTGCTGAGCTTATTCCGTCTGATATACAGGTAACAGTAACGGGCCTGACGTCGCCCGGCGGCAGTGAAACGGCCGAAAAGCCGGTGGGAACAATGTTTGTCTGTGCGCTTATTAAAGGAAATGAAGTTAATTTTCGCAAGGTATTCCACGGTTCATGCGAGGATGTTATCCATCAAACTGTTTATGCCACCGCCGACCTGCTGATTGCTGCATTACAGAATGCGTAAACTACCTGTTTTTTGCTTTCTTAAAACAGGCTTTCTCCGGTCAACGTTCCTATTAATACCATTAGTGGTTCGTAATAGAAAAGATTGACATTATGGCAGCAAATCCTTTGGAAGATCCGACAGCTAAATACCCAAAACCGCCTTTCGCAGGCCAGTCGCAGGAGTGGCCGGGGCTGGCAGCTAAAATGGTCCCCCGGCCAGATCATGGCGAGAACAGTTATAAGGGTTCCGGCAGATTAAAAGGCCGCAAGGCATTAATTACAGGTGGGGATTCGGGAATGGGCCGTGCGGCCGCCATTGCCTACGCCCGCGAAGGTGCAGACGTGGCGATCAATTATTATCCTACAGAAGAGCCTGATGCGCAGGAAGTGATCGAACTGATGA
>JBQCIS010000195.1:0-2551 GCA_051953515.1 Mucilaginibacter sp. | reverse complement strand
CCATTCCTTAAAAAACTTTTGTAAGTAGTTCATAGGATCATTTGGGTACATATAAGAAAACATAAGCAAAGTATTCAACGCTTCGGCTTGCGCCCACCAGTTCTTGCTTTTATTCATGATTGTCAATCCTGGCTTGTCTTTAAAATAATAGCCTTCATCATAGAAGCCACCTAACGAATCGTCCCAACCATTACGCAGCGCGTGATCAACCATTTTCTTTCCAATGGAAGCTGTTTTTGTGTCGTGCATATTGCCTAAGGCCTCGGTGGCTTCTTTCATTAAATAAGCCGTCTCCACATCATGACCAAAAGAAACATGGTCTATGTAGTGATTTTTGTTGATGACGGCATCAGAAGAGTCGCGGTAGGAGATGGGCTTCCAATCGTAAGTGAAATATAGTTGAAGGTAACCCTGCGGCGTAACAATTGTATCGCGAATCAAATGAAGCACTTCCTGCAACCTTTCCTTAACCAAAGGATCTTTCCAGACTTTATACAATTCAGTGAGCGCTTCCAGAATATGAATCGAGCTGTTTTGATCTTTATAGCCAATGTCAGATGTGGACGGTATTTCAGCGGTACGTATTACCCGTGAACCATCCCTGTTGAGGTGTTGATAATATCCTTTATAAACAGGATCATGGCTATATTTTTCGAGCCATAGAAAGGTTTTTTTTGCGAGGTTCAAAGCAGCAGTATCTCCGGAACATTCATAATAAGCGGACAAGCCGTAGATGGCAAATGCATTTCCATAGGCTTCTTTATAAATGCTTTTCGGCGTACCATCTCTTGCCACCAGGTTATAAAATCCGCCGTATTTTTTATCCCACATTTTATCGCGCAGAAAATAAAATCCATGGCGCGACATGGAAATATAGGAGGTGTCATGATAAAACATAGCGGCCTTAGCGGTTGACCAGGTGTGGCGTGCCTGGGTTACAATCATTTTATCCTGCGTGCCCACTGGTTTTATGTCGTAAGAAAATGAGCTGAGGTATCCGCCATAAAGTGTGTCAATGTTCCGCGGGTAATATTTATCGATTAAACCTTGTTTGGCAGCATACCGCATCTGCGATTCGATGGTATCGAGGTTGGTGGTTTGGGCAAATGAAGAAGCCGAAATAAAGGTTATTAGGATTAATAATTTTAATTTCATATAAACGCTTTTAAAATGAGTATCAAAAATCTTATTTCTTACCAACATCAGTAAACGAATAAATTTTAGCATTTTTTATTCTGAAAAACCAAACCTTAGTAGAAACGAACATTCGGACTAACCTACCTTAGCTTATAAAAATATTATGTAGAATAAGGTAATAAAGTTACTTCTGACTCTCTTATTTTTTCTGCTAAGGTTTAATAAGAGCCGGTAAGCAATGGCGGTCTGAATCATTTCATGAACAATCGTTCACGCCGCAGAAGAAAGCGTCCCGACCTTATAAAAATCCTACCATCCTCTAATCCTATAAATCTTAGTTCAGACAACAATCACTTCGCATCCAATATCTTATTCGCTCCCAGCACCAAAAATAAATAATCCGTTGTTCCACCTCCTAACACATATTCTCCCTGTTGCCACAAATACGGAAATGCCAGCAGCTCAAGAAAGTCAGGACGAATCAATGCCGTACCCGAAGCAATACCACCGGGAATATAATACCAGTCCGCACGATTAAAACCATATGCCGGAATCATAGAATGCGCACCAACCCCCGATGCAAATGACGCTGTATTAGAACCCGGATGACAACCTAATATAAAATTCAATGCCGCCAGCATATATTCATCAGTAACAATCTTTGGAAAAGCAGCGTGCAAAAAATATTGCTTGTAACCAAAATGCTGAATGTCCCAACCGGCGCCCCAGATGTTGGGTTTGTAAGGCACCTGGTAAGGCGTTTGTTTTGCCTGTAATTGAATGGTATCAAACAAGATTTTTACCGCATCGGTAATCGTGTTGGTAAAAGCTGCATCATTAATCATCGGCAAAACGCGGCCAACTACCCAGCCATAATTATTAATTTGTTTCGCAATCGCATCTTTATTCGCCACTAAAAAATCAGCATACTTTTTATCTTTTGTGGTGATGTATAATTCTGTTGCCAGTTCAACCCTGTCGCCGGGGCGCTTGTCTTCCGTGTTGTTCCAAACCTGCTCTGCAATGGTTAAACAATCATTGGCAAGCGTATCATTAAAACCGCGCATCACACGATTATCAGCAGCCAAAGCACCAGCCACTTCAAGGCTTCTGCGCGGATTATCTTCTGTAAACACCCAACGGTCATCAGGAGAATTAGGCAAACCAACAGCAGGCGTATCCACAGTTGACTTCACGTCATTATAAAATTTATTGTCTGTAATATTCGCCGGGTCGCCTAGCGTGGTGTATTGGCGCATGGTAGGTTCGATGATACCGCGATAAAATCTTCCCAAACTTTTGTAGCCGCCAACGATAGATAACAAACCATGTTCTATTTGCTGCAACACATCCGGTTTGCCATCGGGCTGTTGAATTTCTACAACATGCGTTTGCTGGTTGATGCTGGTGTTAT
>JBQCIS010000194.1:0-10250 GCA_051953515.1 Mucilaginibacter sp. | reverse complement strand
ACCGGAATGTCGTACCGCTTCGAGGGCAATATCGACAACGGCGAAATAGCGGCTATAAAAGTGCGCGCGGCCGGCCAAAATATCGATCATTGGAACGGCCCGGGTCGCGGAAAACCCAATGACAGCATATCCGAGGGCTTTTTGAAGCCTTACCTGAAAAACATCAAAAACGTTAGCAGTGCCGACGTACCCTATGAGATGCCCGTCCCCAATATGTGGTGGCGCTCGGTGTATGCCTCAACAAATGGCTTTGCTTATGAGAGTTTTATGGACGAGATGGCGCACGCGGCAGGTAAAGATCCGTTGGATTTCAGGCGGTTATATTTAAAGGACGAGGGCTGCCAGGCGTTGATTGATAAACTGGAAGCAGTTTCCGGCTGGAAATCGCGGGAAAAAAACAGCGGTTATGGTGTAGCCATTACCGAATGTTTTGGAAGTACCGTGGGCCAGGTAGTCAAAGTTTCCAGAAACGGATCGGGCGGGGTTAAGGTTGACAAAGTATGGGCAGTGATGGATTGCGGCTGGTATGTAAACCCCGACATTATTAAGGCACAGGTGGAAGGCTCCGTTGTTATGGCTTTGGGCGCTGCAACAGTGCATGAGATTACCTTTAAGGATGGCATTACTGAACAACACAATTTTTACGACTACAAAATGCCACGCATTAACGATGTACCGCCCGTGGAAGTGTATATTATGGAAAATACCAGGGATGCAGCAGGTGTAGGTGAACCCGGATTGCCGCCATTCTCGGCGGGATTGACCAATGCTATATTCGACCTGACGGGTAAACGCATCCGGAAACTGCCATTCAACATGAATGCGATTTAACAAATTAAACTGAGCTGTTTTATGGTTAGCTAATTAAGCATGAAGGAGATCATTGACATTGTAGAGGCGTATGACCGTGCGGTAAAGCAAGGCAAAAGAACGGCATTGGCTACTGTGGTTCTGGTGGAAGGTTCTGCATACCGAAGGGCCGGCGCCAGGATGCTGATAACGGAAGATGGTAAACTGACAGGTGCGATCAGCGGAGGCTGCCTGGAAGGGGATGCCTTACGCAAGGCGCGTATGGTGATCTTACAACAGGAGGCTTTAGTAGTAACCTATGATACCATGGATGATGATGACGCCAAATTAGGCGTCGGGCTCGGCTGTAATGGCATTATCCACATCTTAATAGAACCAATTTCTGGTGATGCTGAAAATCCCATAACACTGCTGAAGAAAATTATTGCCGCACATGGGGATGCTGTACTCGTAACGCTGTTCTCTATCGAGAACAGGAAAGCTTCCCAGCCCGGAACCTGTATTTGTTTAACTAAATGTGATCTAACCACAACGCTAAGTGATATTCCCTTCGCCGATGAATTGATCCGGAATGCCCGGGTAGTTTTGGCTAACCGTCAATCTCAGAATGATACGCATACAGCCCATGTAGGCTATACCGCATTCATAGAACATGTAAAACCACTAATATCGCTTGTTATTATCGGTGCCGGAAATGATGCGATACCACTTACCAAACTGGCTTCCGTTTTAGGTTGGAATATTACGGTTATAGATGGCAGAAACAATTATGCTTTACCCGAACGCTTTCCGCATGCTGCCAAGGTTGTGGTAAGCCGGCCGGAAAATGTATTATCTCATATCAGCCTGAATGATTGGACGGCTTTTGTGCTGATGACACATAATTACAATTATGAGATTGAATTGCTCAAAGCATTGCTGCCAATAGATATGCCTTATGTTGGAATACTTGGCCCCAAGAAGAAGTTACAACGCATGTTAGATGAAGTGGAAGAAAGCGGCAGTGTAATTAACGAAGAGCAATTGGTAAAAATACATGGCCCCGTTGGGCTGGATATCGGTTCAGAAGGCCCCGAAGAGATTGCGCTATCTATTATTGCTGAAATTAAAGCGGTGCTCTCTGGCCGCAACGGGCATTCGTTAAAATACAAGCCTGTTCCGCTACATTCGGAGCAATTACCTGTAAATATGGAACAATGACCGCGGCTATTATACTCGCCGCCGGCAAATCAAGCAGGCTTGGCTTTCCTAAACAAACGCTTTTATATAAAGGCAATACCTTGATCGAGATAGCGATAGATGCCGCTTTAAAGGCAAAATGTGATCCTGTATTGGTGGTATTAGGCGCAAATAAAGAAGCTATTGAGCCGGGAATAAAAAATAAAGAAATTACTATTGTATATAATGGAAATTGGGCCGAGGGCATGGGCGCATCTATAAAAATTGCCATCCGCCATCTTGAAAACATTAAGGAAGTTAAGCAGGTGGTAATTATGCTATGCGACCAGCCTTTTGTAAATCGGGCACTACTTGGCAGTTTGATCTATAAACAACAACAAAGCGGCAGTAAGATCGTCGCCTGTACTTATAAAGACACTATTGGCGTACCTGCTTTGTTTGATCGTTCTTTGTTCCCTGAATTGTTATTGTTGGAGGGCAATGAAGGCGCAAAAAAGGTCATCCAGGCGCACGTGGAACTGGTGGCAACTGTTCCTTTTGAAAAAGGTGGGGTTGATATTGATACCATTGCAGATTACGAGAGTTTGCTTAATCAAATTTAAATCATCTCATCAGACGTAATCGGCAAAATCGCATCCCCGTCACCTGTTGCATTTCCCCGTAGATGCAGTAACTTTATGTTTTCGTGCTTGTTTAATACTGGATCTTAAACGTTGCCGCATGCAATAAACCATTACCCGATTGCAAATTAGCCGGGATATTAACCACTAATTCATCATTATTGGTTTCCCATTTCAGTTTGCGGGCTATACCAAGCAAGCTTACTTTTTTCACCTTGCCTATCCCTTGTAAATGGAAGTGTAATTGTCCCGGCAAGGTTACCTCGTCCTTATCAGACAGTACAAACGCATACAAGGTATTGCTATGGTCAGACTTGGTGTAATAGATGTTATCTTCAGAATAAGGTGCAACGCTGGTGCTGTTATAAATTCCTTCGCCGTTTATTTGCATCCAGTTACCTATTTGCTTTAGTCTGTCGTACGCTACCGGGTCCCAGTCGCCGTTAGGGCCGGGGCCGATATTCATCAGCAAGTTGCCGCCTCTTGAAACGATTTTAACCAATAAGGAAACAATCTGGTTTGCCGTTTTGTAATGGTCGCCGGGTACATAGCTCCACGAGTTGCCCATGGTAATGCAGCTTTCCCATGGATGATCAAGCGGTTTATCGGGTATAGTCTGTTCAGGGGTGGTATAATTTTCATAAGGGCCGGCTACGGTACGGTCAACCACTATCAATCCGGGTTGGTTGGCACGAGCCATTGCAGCTATTTTAGGCATGTCTATGTCCTGGTTATAACGCTGTTCGGCAGATATTTTTGGCCTTACCCATCCGCCGTCCAGCCATAAAATATCCACACGGCCATAGCCGGTCATGAGTTCCTGTATCTGGTTATAGGTATAATCTTTAAATTTTTGCCAGCGTTCAGGGTATTTGGCCGGATCGTAATTCACGTTCCTGTCTTTAGGCGGGAAATACGGCCACCAGTAATATTCAGAATGCCAGTCGGGCTTTGAAAAGTAGGCGCCAATCATAAAGTTTTCCTTCCGGAAAGCATTGAATATCTCTTTGGCTACATTACTGCGCGGATTTGATGAGAACGGCGTTTTGGGGCTCGTTATCTTATAATCAGTTTGTTTGGTATCGAACATGCAAAAGCCATCATGATGCTTTGTGGTAAATACCACGTACTTCATGCCGGCATATTTAGCCGCCTTTACCCATTTCTCCGGATTGAACTGGGTTGGGTTAAATGTGGTTTGCAGGTTTTCGTATGCTTTTACATAGCCGTTATAAGTGGCGCTGTACGGGCCTTTTCTTTGCGTCCAACCCTCATCTTCAGGACAAATGCTCCAGCTTTCCACAACACCCCACTGGCTGTAGGTTCCCCAATGCATAAACAACCCGAATTTTAAGGTTTTCCATTGGCCGAGTTTAGCTCTTACTAATGTATCGGTAGGAGGGACATAGCTTTTAGATATTTGGTGTTGCTGCGCTATCAAACCTGAACAAGCAAACAGCAACGCAGTAAAAATGACTGATTTTTTCATGAGCAATATTGAACAAGTATCAGGGATCGTGCTTGTATGGCGCGTAGTCCCTGGTTATGGAACATTGCCCTAATATAAGCCAGTTTCCGGTATTTGTCAAAATTCGTTGCCGGAAAGAATCAGCTGTTCAGGCATTCTGTACCACGCACACCGGCTGATGGTGAATAGGGAAGTTGCATGAATTGGCAATAAAGCACATCTTATTTGCTTCGTGGTGCAGGGCATTTGCTTTTTCAACCATTGCTGCATCAGCCACCGTAACAACCGGATACAGGGTAACTTCCTTAAATCGCCCGCCGCCATCCGCGGTTTCTTCCATCGTGCCGGTTGCCTCGTCTCTGTAATCGATCACTACTACGCCATTAACCGAACATAAATGCAAATACCAAAGCAGGTGACAGCTTGAAAGTGACGATACGAGCATTTCTTCAGGGTTATATCTCGACGGGTCACCGCGAAATGAAGGGTCAGATGAGGCTGGGATAGTCGGTTTGCCTGCTATAGAGATATCATGATTGCGTGAATATGCCCTGTAATTGCTGGTTCCGGTACCCTGGTTGCCTACCCAGATGATGGTTGTTTTATAGCGATGTTCTTTCATAGATTAAAGATAATAATACCCCGCGTCATTGCGAAGAACGAGCAGGGCAGAGCGAGCATAGTGATGAAGCAATGACGCGTTTGGCTAATACGGATCAACATCCGGCTGAATAATGCTGCCTTTGCTTAGTTTGGTTGTCTGGAACTGCGTGATCACATCCCTTATTACCGCTTTTGCTTTATTAATGGAGATAGTATCCTTCTCAAACTTTAGTAATATCGATTGGATATAGAAATTGCGTATCCTGCTTACCAGCGGCGGCTGCGGGCCGATCACCCGATCCTCGCCGAAGTGCCCGCGTAATTCCCTGGCCAGGTATTCGGCCTGGTTGTTTACAATTTCCGGATTTTTATGCTTGATGTCGAGATTGATTAGGCGATAAAACGGCGGATATTTAAAGCTTTTTCGCTCGGTCATCTCGGTCAGGTACAGGTCTTTATAGTCATTATCAATTACCTGTTTTATTACGCGGTGATTTACATCATACGTTTGTATTACCACTTTACCTTGTTTACCGCGCCTGCCTGCCCTGCCGCTTACCTGCGCCAATAGCTGGAAACTGCGCTCGTTGGCGCGGTAATCCGGGAATTTGAGCAGACTGTCGGCATTGATGATACCGATTACGGTTACATCGGCAAAATCAAGGCCTTTGGCTACCATTTGGGTACCTACCAGTATGTCTATCTTCTTTTCTTCAAGATTATTCAGAATACTTTGCAACGAATTGCGTGAGCGCGTAGTATCCAAATCCATTCGGGTAATGCGGGTTTCGGGCAATATCAGGCTTAATTCATCCTCTATTTTTTCCGTGCCAAAGCCTTTATATTCAAGGTGTGTTGAGCCGCATGCCGGACAAATATTAGGAGCATCTTCCTTGTAGCCGCAATAATGGCAATGCAATTTGCCGCTGCTTTTATGATAGGTGAGGCTTACATCGCAATTAATACATTTTGGTGTGTAGGCGCATATCCGGCACATGAGCACAGGGGCGTAGCCGCGCCGGTTCTGGAACAGGATCACCTGTTCCTTGTTTTGCAGCGCCTGCTGTATATCGTCTATCAGCACACTGGTAAAGTGCGACTGGATGGTTTTCTTTTTGGTTTCCTCGGCAATGCTTACTACCTCAATCTTCGGCAATTCAACGCCGCCGTAGCGCTCGGTAAGTTCTGCAAAACCATATTTATGTGTACGGGCGTTATAATAGCTCTCGAATGATGGCGTTGCCGAACCCAGCAGCACCTTACCCTGATACATGTTGGCGAGATAAATGGCGGCATCGCGCGCATTATAACGGGGGGCCGGATCAAACTGCTTATAGGATGTTTCGTGCTCCTCATCTACAATGATTAGCCCCAGGTTGTTGAAAGGCAGAAATACCGACGAGCGCGCGCCTAAAACCACCTTATATTCATTATTCAATACTTTCTGCCAAACCTCAACACGTTCGGCATCATTAAAGCGGGAATGATAAACGCCTATATCCGCGCCAAAGTATTGCCGCAGGCGTTCTATAACGTGGGTGGTGAGCGCAATCTCTGGTAACAGGTAAAGTACCTGCCTGCCGTTGCGCATCATCTCCTCAATCAGTTTTACGTAAATCTGCGTTTTGCCCGATGATGTTACGCCATGCAGCAGAACCACATCCTTTTCGGCAAACTGCTCTTTAACTTCCTGCAGTACCGTTCCCTGCTGTTCGCTTAGGCTAAAGGCATCAATCTCCTCCTCCTCTTCCTCAAAATGCAGGCGGCTTACATTACGTTCTTCGGCTATAAATATCTCTTTTTCTATTAACGATTTAATACTGGCATCACCTGCGCCGCTTTCTTCAATCAGTTCATTTTTGGTGATGTTTTTCTGATGACGGGATAATTTCAGATAAGCAAGTACCGCATCAACCTGTTTGGGCGCTCTTCTTTCGAGGATGCTGAAAAGCTCGCGCTGGTTATCCGGATCGTTATATTCAGGATTGAGTTTAATAAAGGTGCGCCTGCGGGGCTTGTAACGTTCGCTTACTTCTTCAGATATGTGAATAATGTTTTTCTCGAACAAACCTTTCAGAATAGGCATTACCGTTTTTTGGCCGAGTAGCTTTACAATATCGCTTACGGTAAGTTCGGGCTGTATATCGAGCGCGTCGATGATCAGAAACTCTTTATCGTACAACGCCGAGCGGTCGAAATCATAATCTTTATTAAGCATGATCTTCGTTTCACTGGCCAGCTTTAATGCCGATGGAAGGGCGGCATTCATCACTTCGCCTATATTACACATGTAATAATCGGCCAGCCAGTTCCAGAATTGCAGTTGCTGGGTGGTAACCACCGGGCGATCGTCCAGTATCTCTACTATATATTTAGCCTCATATTTCTCGGGCGGTTTATTGCCAATATCGGCTATAATAGCAGTATACAACTTGCTTTTACCAAACTGAACCACCACGCGCTTGCCAATAGCGATAGCGCCATTCATTTCAAAAGGCACACGATAGGTATAGTTTTTTGCAATGGCAAGGGGAAGGATCACCTCAACAAAAAACGTTTCGCGGTCGGTATGTTCGGCTTCGGCAAATTCAAGCATGGGTTACTGTTTCTTAAGGGCGGCAAGTAACAAAGTGAACCAGCCCAGTATAAAACACAGGCCGCCAACCGGCGTAATGATGAACACCGCGGTTGGTAAGTTCAGTTTCAGGTAGTCCTGGCAGGCCACTAAGTACAGCGAGCCCGAAAAAAATATAATTCCCACCGTAAAAAGATAATAGCTGGCAGTAATTAGCTTATTTTTGGAATGTGTAAATGTGGAAAGAAACAGCAAAGCAAAAGTGTGGTAAAACTGGTATTGTACAGCAGTATGCCATATATCGAGCTGTTTTGGAGCGAGGTACGGACTAAGACCATGCGCGCCGAAAGCACCGGCTATAACAGCCAGCATCCCGAAAATTGAAGCTGTGATAATGATGTTTTTATTCATGGCGGGAGAAAAGGCTAAGGTAACCAATTTGGCTGCATAGTTTATTTGCACATGGTAAAAATCTCTAAAAACCGCTAATTAATTAAGGATGAAAAAATTGATTATAACCACTGCAATCCTGTTGGCAGCCACTGCCTGGATAACCGTGGTATATTTCAAAAATCTCAATCCGCCGGGTTCAAATACGAGTCGCGTAGTTAGGAATATTCCCAATACTGCGGCGCTGATATTTGAGTTCAACAACGAAAAAAGCTTCTACGATATTTTTAACGGCAACGAACTGCTTCCCGCGCTGGTAGGACCGGAACAGATAGCCGATATAGACACCGTACGCGACCAGTTGCTTAACAGTCCGTCACTCATAAAGTTCTTTGATGGGCAGAGCGTGTTTATCTCCCTTCATCCTGCAAAAAACAGTATCGACCTGATATTTACACTCGCGGCGAATAAAGGTTTTAACGCTTCGGCGCTTGACAAACTGGCCAAACAGCCAGGCAGCAATTTGCTTATCACTTCTGGCAAAATAGCCGGAAAACAGAGCTATAATATCTTCTTTAAATCGATAAAAAGGACGCTTTATGTGGTTAATAAAGAAGACGATGTTTTTTCCGGAAGTTTTTCTGAAGAACTGGCTACCGAAAGCGCCGCATATAAACCGCAAAACAACGCCAATAATTTTGTACTCTTATCCGATCAGCAAAACTCTAACTCGCTGGCAAACCTTTATGTTAATTATTCACAGATAGGGCCATTGCTTGATCGCTTGTTTAAAAACCACAATACCGGATTGTTGCGTGGCTACAAGCAACTACCAGCATTTGCCGTATTGAGTATGAATTATAAGAACGATGCCTTTATGTTTAACGGCATTACCACCATTCAGCAAGACGGGCCAGGTAGTTATCTCGGTTTATTTGCCAACCAGCAGCCTATTGCTAATCACCTTAAAGACATTTTTCCGTCGACCACGGCTTACAGTACCAATTTTGCGGTGTCAGATCCGCTGAAGTTCTCCGGTGACCTTGCACAATGGCATAAAAAGGCTGGTATGCAAGCCGAAAAAGACAGTCTGTTTAAAAAGATAAAGGCCGAAACGGGCATGAGCCTCCGCCGTGATTTTGCCGGCGAGCTGGGAAATGAATTTGCCATAGTGACTACCCGTTTTTTTGAAAAGTATGCGATAGTTTCCGTTAAAGACGGTTCAAGAATGCGGCCGCTCATGACCAATATCAGCAATATGGTTACAGATAATATTGGTCAGTTTAAGTATAATAAGCTTCCATTCTTTTTATTGGGTGATTCGTTCAGCGAACTGAAAAGGCCTTATTTTATGATCGTGGACAATTTTCTGATACTGGCAAGCACTCAGTCGGAATTAGAAAGCTATCATGATAGTTATTTTAATCAGAAGTTTATCTCGAAGACCGATAATTACAATGGCTTTGACCAATTGCAGTCCGAGCGGAGCAATGTAACGTTCTTTATTCATTTCCGGAATGCGCAGCCTGTTTTAAAACAGGATATGAATGATGATTTGTTTGATGCCTTTGAAGCCTATGAGCCGGGCTGGAAGGATTTTTACGGGGCAACCTGGCAGTTGAGCGCGTCGGATAAGAGCTTTTACACTAACTTTTGCATGAAACTAAACAATATCGACACAATTTCCGTTAAAAATGTAGTTGAAAATAGATAAGTGATATGCCCAAAATATAGTTGAGTGCAAAACGTTTATCATATTAAATTAAGAGTTAATTTAGGCCAAATTTTGCAAAGGGCATATATGAAGAAATCTTTACTTATTCTTTTTCTCCTTTTTTCCACTTCAAAAATATTTGCCCAGAGCTTTGCTCAATACAATACCGGAACATTATTCGATTCATTTGAAAATCCGGCCCAGCGTTCGTTCATTCCCGATTCAAGCAGGAAACTGGCATTTAACCTGTTTGTGCCTAATTTTGATGGTAATTTTTCGCTGACAGGCGATGCACAGCAGACATTAAAAAGCCGCGAATTTAACAGCTACTACAACAACAAAGCGCTTGTAACAGGCGCGGGCAATCACTTTAACTACCTTTTGGCCAATGCGAATGTATATGCCATTATGTTTAAAATGTTTGGCAGTCTTAACGGCGATTCGGAGTTTGGTTTTTTTGCTAACACCAAGGCCGAGGCCCGTGGGGTGTTTACGGACGAGTCGATAGCGCTTTTTGATGGCGAAGGAAGTTTTGCCGACAATAGCTATGACAATGTGCTGAATTCAAAATACCAGTACCAGATCTATAATTCGGTCGGACTAACCTATCGCGAACAGGTGACCAAGCAACTGGCCTTGGGTTTTAAACTGGGCTATATTGCCGGTTATGAAAGCGGGCAGGTAAACATTGCACAATCAAGCCTTACCTTTAATCAGGCCGCTGGATCAGCAAATATCGCCTTACAGGGCGAAAATCAAAGAACATCGCTTGATAATACAAAGCCTTTTAAAAACCCCGGCATGACTTTTAGCATGGGAGCCATCTTCAAAACCCAGGATGATTTTATTATACAGGGAAACATTAAAGACCTGGGCTTTATCCATTGGAAT
>JBQCIS010000193.1:0-15558 GCA_051953515.1 Mucilaginibacter sp. | reverse complement strand
CCAATGACCCGGCGGCGGTTATAGCCATGAATTCTATTAAAGACAAATACCGCAAACAAAGTATACATTTGGCCGACCTGATAAACGACGAGTTTACGCAACACGACGGCAGGCACAGCGATGGTGTAATAGAACAGGGAGTTTTGGTACTTTGCCATGTAGCCATGCCGGCCGTTTTGGTTGAAACAGGCTTTATTAATAACCCCGACGATGAAGCATATCTGAACTCGGATAGCGGGCAAAACGAGATTGTGGCGTCTATTATACGTGCGCTGGAGAATTACAAAAGTGAAGTGGAACAAACAACCGAATAATAATTACATTACAGATTGGGATGTGTGAATGGTGTTAGTAGAAAGTAAATCTAAATTTGACCTTTAAATAAAAAACAAACAACGCAGGGTGTGCTATAGTTATGGGAATGGGAATATGATCCCGGATCTCGGCCTCACATCCCATATCTGATTCTATGAAAATATCAAACGAGACCAAAGTAGGCATTTTAACAGCTGTAGGCATTGCTGTATTAATATTAAGCTATAGTTATTTAAGCGGGAGTGATCTTTTCTCGCGCGACAATAAATTTTATGCTATTTACAGTAGTGTGGACGGTTTGTCGGTATCAAAACCGGTATTAGTGAACGGTTTTCAGATCGGCAGGGTGTCTGATATGAAATTACAGCCAGACGGCCGCACCGTTGTTGAGTTTACTATTGATCATCAATACAGCGTGCCATCAAATACCAATGCCAAATTGGTAAGTACCGACCTGTTGGGCGGAAAAGCCATACGTTTTGAATATGGCAACAGCAAAGTAATGGCGCAAAACAAAGACACTTTACAATCTGATATTCAGGGTAGCCTTGCCGAAAGCCTCCAGCCCATCCAAACCAAAGCCGAACAGCTCATTACCAAACTGGATTCGTCCCTGGCGGCCATTAACAGGATCATGAATCCAGCATTTCAACGCAATGTTGACAGAAGCTTTAGCAGCATAGCCAATTCATTGGAAACACTGGAAGGTACCACCAAGAAGATTGACGCACTGGTAGGCGCACAAACAGAACACATCAACGGTATCATGACCAATACCGAAGCTGTTTCAGGTAACCTGAAAACAAGTTCAGCACATTTCAACGCCATTGCTACCAACTTTGAAAAAGTAAGTAATGACATGGCCAATTCAAACCTGAAACAAACGCTTGATAACGCAAACCAGGCTGTAGCTGGCTTACAAGCTACTATCGGCAAAATCAATAATGGCAATGGCTCATTAGGCTTGCTTATTAACGACAAAACCGTATACAAAAACCTTGCAGACGCCACAGCCAATCTAAACGCATTAATGATTGATCTGAAAGCACACCCAAGCCGGTATGTAAGTTTCTCTGTTTTTGGCGGGAAGAAGAAGGATTAATATCCAATACGTCATTGCAAGGAACGAAGCAATCTCTGCATACTGTAAGTGACGGAGTGTACAAAGTTTGTTAAATGACGTTATTTAACAAACTTTCGTTTAATTGAACAGCAAATTCAGAGATTGCTTCACTCCTTGCAATAACGCGTTTGTGATGGAACTAATAACTATGCTTCAATCACAAATGTTTTACCCTCAATAGCCAGTTCACTATCCGGGAAAACACTTTGCGCTTCGGCCAGGAGCTCATCCAACGTTTTATAGCGTGCGGAGAAATGCCCTAACGCAAGTTTTTTAGCACCTGTTTTTAAAGCGATCTGCCCTGCTTGTAAAGCAGTAGTATGAAAGGTGCTTTGCGCCCTTTCAAGCATATCATGCAGGAAGGTAGACTCGTGATATAACAGATCTAGGTTATTGATCTGATTAAAATACCGTTCGTTATAGATAGTGTCCGAACAGTAAGCATAACTTTTGGGCGGTTCCGGAGCGGTAGTAAGGGTATCGTTTTTATACACCGAGCCATCGCTTGCAACATAATCGTTCCCTCTTTTTATGGCAGTATAATACTCGATGGGGATATCGAGTTCTTCGGCCTTTTCTTTTATCAGCTTACGATTGCGTTTTTTTTGCCTGAAAAGGAAGCCTGTTGTGGGGATGCGATGATCTAAAGGAATGGTTTCAACAGTGATATCCTGGTTCTCATGAATCACAGCCGGGTTTTGAGGATCAGTAAAAACATAGTTGATGGTATATTGCAGCTCCGTTTCTGAATATTTTAATTGTACTTCGATGATCTCCTTTAACGGAGCAGGCGCATAAACATTAAGTGTTTTTTTACGCCCGTTAAGGTGTAACGACGAGAGTAAACCAACCAGCCCCAGGTAATGGTCGCCATGAAGGTGACTAATGAAAATATTATCAATACGGCTTGCTTTTATACCGAAACGCAGCATTTGTTGTTGCGTTCCTTCGCCGCAATCTACCAGGAATAAACGTTCATTGATGTTAAGTACCTGTGAGCTCGGATTTCGGTTATAAATAGGTGTTGCAGAACTACTGCCAAGTATTGTTACCTCAAACTTCATGGGTAAACAACAATAAAAAAACTATTTTGCTTCTTTTTTTAGTTCTTTTTCAATTTCCTCCATAAAGATCAGATCGATAGCTTCTTCCGTTGTTGGAACGATAGAAAGCACATTATCTAATTGCGATATGTTAATGAGGCGCGAAACAGAATCGCACAAGCCGGAAAGGATAAATAACCCGCCCGCGTTTTTACATAACCTGTGGCCAACCAGCAAGCTACTTAAGCCCGATGAATCGGCAAACTTTACCTGTGCCAGATCGAGAACGATATTGCGCTTGCCCTCCGTGTTCATCATGATCAGTTCAGACTTCAGTTGCGGTGTAACCAATGAATTTAGCTTTGATTCATTCAGCTTCACCAATATATACTTCTCGTGTTTATCAACAGTAAATTTCATTCTCTGTAAAAATTATTAAGCTAAGATATAATTTTATTTGCAAAATAAATCATAATGTAGCCAAAGCTCCCCTAATTGAATCTTCTACACGCTTTAACACGTCTTTGTCTTCGCTTTTTACAAATTCTTCACCGGTAATATTCTCGTAAAGCTCTATATAACGATCAGATATCGACTGCACAATCTCCGGTGTCATTTCAGGCACTACCTGCCCGTCTTTACCCTGGAAACCGTTATCGATCAGCCACTTTCTAACAAATTCTTTCGAAAGTTGTTTTTGAGGTTCACCTTTTTCCTGACGTTCCTGATAACCTTCCGCATAAAAATAGCGGGATGAATCAGGCGTATGGATTTCGTCTATTAAATAGATCTTTCCATCGGCTTTACCAAACTCATATTTGGTATCTACCAGTATTAAACCGCGTTTCGCTGCAATCTCGGTACCGCGCTGATACAAGGCACGCGTATATTTCTCCAGCTGAACATAGTCTTCTTCGCTTACAATACCTCTTTCCAGTATCTGCTCACGCGAGATATCCTCATCATGCCCTACTGCCGCTTTGGTTGTAGGCGTAATAATTGGTTCAGGCAGTTTGTCATTTTCCTTCAAACCATCCGGAACGCTCACACCGCATATCTGGCGCCTGCCTGCGGCATACTCGCGCGCCGCATGTCCGGCCACATAGCCACGTATCACCATCTCTACCTTAAAAGGTTCGCATATCCTGCCTATGGTAACACTCGGATCAGGTACAGACACCACCCAGTTAGGTACAATATCTGCCGTTGCTTCCAAAAACCTTGCTGCTATCTGGTTTAAAACCTGCCCTTTGTATGGGATGGGTTCGGGCAGCACTACATCAAATGCCGAAATACGGTCAGTAACCACCATTGCCAGGTATTTGTTATTGATGGTATAAACGTCGCGTACTTTACCTTTATAAAACCCCGTTTGACCAGGAAAATTGAAATGTGTTTCTTTTATCGCGTTCATTGTTATTTTAGATGTGAGATGTGAGATATGAGATTTGAGACTAAAATTGAAAATTGAAGTCGATCACATATTCACACCTGGTTAAATAAGAGCTGAGGATGGGATTATCTCATATCTCAAATCTATTGTATATCCCCGTAAGCGGCCAATATTTTCCTTACCAGCTTGTGCCTTACCACGTCTTCGCCGGTGAGGTATATAATGTCAATTCCTCTTATGTCTGTTAATATTCTTAATGCCGTGTGCAGGCCCGATTGCTGTTTCTTTGGCAAATCTATTTGCGTAACATCGCCTGTAACAATAAATTTGGCTGAAGGCCCCATACGTGTCAGGAACATCTTTAGCTGCATATCGGTAGCGTTTTGCGCTTCGTCTAATATCACAAAGCAATTATCCAATGTACGGCCACGCATAAAGGCCAGCGGGGCAATCTCTATCGTTCGGTTCTCCAGGTAAACTTTTAGTTTTTCCGCAGGGATCATGTCATCCAGCGCGTCGTATAACGGGCGCAGGTACGGGTCTATCTTTTCCTTCAGATCGCCGGGTAAAAAGCCGAGGTTCTCCCCCGCCTCAACCGCAGGGCGGGTGAGTATAATGCGTTTAATCTCTTTGTTTTTTAAAGCACGTACCGCAAGCGCAACCGCGGTATACGTTTTCCCGGTACCCGCCGGACCGATTGCGAACAGGATATCGTTTATGCCGATACTATCAACCATTCTACGCTGATTGCCTGTACGGGCTTTTACCATAACACCATTCGGCCCAAAAACAATCACGTCGCCGGTTGTTTTTTCACCAACTGGCTCCGGTGCGGAATTGTGCGACGCTTTGGCACCCAGTATGCGTTCAATATCGGTAATATTCAGGCTGTCAAATTTCTCCACATGAGAAATCAGGTGGTTAAACCTGTCCTGAAAAACATGGAGTTCGCTATCATCGCCCAGTACCTTCACGTCATTCCCTCTTGCCACTATTTTTAGCTTCGGATATTGCTTTTTAATGATCTCGAAGTGATCATTATTCGGGCCCCACAGCACTGCCGGGTTTATATTTTCAATGGATAATTTAAGTTCGTTCAAACGAAATTGATTTTGTTAGTTGCGGATTTTTATGAATTAAAAATTGAATATTTGCAGCTTACTTTGCTTGTACAAGATTAGCAATAAATTTTTGAAATATTAATGGCAATAATAACATTAACTACCGATTTGGGCGACAAGGATATATACCTTGCGGCACTTAAAGGCAGTATTTTTAAGTTGCTGCCAACGGTTAATGTTGTAGATATTACCAATAATATCTCGCCGTTCAATGTACAACAAGCGGCCTTCATTTTAAAAAATAGTTTTCATTATTTTCCCGAGGCTACAGTACACCTCATTGGTATCGATACGGTGTTCAGCGACTCCACCAAGTATCTTGCTATCAGGTACCGGAACCATTACTTTGTGGGTGCCGATAATGGTATCTTTTCATTAATGTTCAATACTGAACCTGATGAAGTTGTGGAACTTACCATTATGCAGGACCTGAAATTTCTGCACTTCCCGCTGGCTGATATTTTTGTACGCGCCGCATGCCATTTGGCGCAGGGCGGCAAACTCACCGAAATAGGTATTACAATAAATACCATTGAAAAGAAAATGAACCTGCAGCCGGTTATTGACAAAAACCAGATAAAAGGCTCTGTTATTTATATCGATTCATTCCAGAACGTGATCACCAATATTACCAAGGAGTTTTTTAATAATGTGCAGCGCGGCAGGCGTTTTATTTTATATTTTAAACGAAATGAAACTATTAACAAGCTAAGCTGGCATTATAACGAAGTACCCGAGGGCGAAAAACTATGCCTCTTTGGTATAAGCGATCACCTCGAAATAGCCATTAACAAAGGCAATGCAAGCGGGCTGCTCGGCCTCAATTTAGGCGACAGTGTGATGCTTGATTTTGAAGGATAATACCATGAAAAAGAACCCGTTACTTTTAATAGCCTTATTTTTATCTGTAAGTACTTTTGCGCAAGTGAATAATGATTCGCTGGCGTACCAGTTGCAGCGAAAAAAGATAAACGGTATGCTGAATATGCGCCATCAGAAATTTGGCGAATATGACCAGAGCCTTGCCATGCATACTGGTATTTTCGGCTTTCAAACCAAAAAAGATATTCGCCGCTCGAATGATATTTTGATGGAAATTGTTAAAACGGACAATGACATTTTTCAGCAATTGAAGTTATTGCTGGATTATCGTACCTTCCAGCAAACAGAAGTGCAGGTACACTCAAACCAAACCGATAGCACCAATATTGGTTTTATGAATGAGATTAACAAACTGCGCCAGGAAAACGAAAAACTGAAACATGACGCTGCAATAGCTGAACAGGAAAGGCAAAAGAAAACACAAACGGCCATGTATATTATTATTGGCTTGCTTATAATATTGTTATTGCTGCTGCGCAGGATGTTTGTAAAAAAAAGCAGTCCCCTAACCCCCTAAAAAGGGAATGATTCTTTACTCTGAGGATTAAAAATATAATTGCTTCCCCTTCAGGGGGCCGGGGGGCGTGAAACTTTGTATGAAATTAACTATTCACGGGGCGGCCCGTCAGGTAACCGGGAGCATGCATTTGCTTGAGGTAGGCCAATATAAAATATTGATAGATTGCGGCTTAGATTACGAGAAAGACCGCAGCATCGTATCGAACGAAGATTTCCCTTTCAACCCTGCCGAAATTGACGTAGTGGTACTTACCCACGCTCATATCGACCATTCGGGCAATTTACCTACGCTCATACGTTTTGGTTTCGAGGGACAGATACTCTGCACCCCGCCTACCGCCGATCTTTCTGAGCTGCTGATGCTTGATTCCGTTAGCATCTTCATGAACAAAACCGAAAAGCGTAATAAACGCGGCAAAAATAAATACAGCGGTGGCGGCCAACCATTATACCTGCACAAACATGTGATGGATACGGTTGAACGCTTTGTAACGATCGGCTTCAATAAGCCTTTTCGTATCAACGGCGATATCGAGCTGACGTTTGTCCCTGTCGGCCATTTGTTGGGCGCGGCGGCAGCAGTATTCAGGATAACTGAGAATGGTACAGAAAGATCTATAGCCTTTACGGGCGATATAGGCCGTAATAATTACCCCGTACTGAATGATCCGGAGCAATTGCCGCAGGTAGATTTCCTGGTAACAGAATCTACCTACGGTGGCAGGCGTCATACCCATGATAAGTCGGTTGAAGAAACCCTGATAGAGGTAATTGAAAAATGCTGTATTAAAGAGCAAGGGCGGTTAATTATTCCGGCGTTTAGTATTGGCCGAACGCAATCGCTGGTTTTTGCTTTAAACAAGATATTCAGCAATAAATTATTGCCGCCTGTGAAAGTTTTCGTTGACAGTCCGATGGCCAGTATGGCTACAGAGATATTTCGTAAATACCATTACATGGTAAACGAAGAAGCGCAGGATTTTTACCGCAAACAAGGCGACGAATTTGAATTTGATAACCTTACTTATGTAGAAACGCTGAAAGATAGTCGTCAGGTTTCTAATTATTGGGAGCCTTGTATCATCATATCTTCGGCAGGTATGCTGGAGGGTGGCCGCATACAGGATCATCTTTTCTATAATATCCAAAATTACTACTGCACTATCCTTTTCATAGGCTATTGTGCTAAAGGTACATTAGGCTATCGTTTATTGCGCGGCGATCCTATCGTACACATTAAAGATCGCGACCTTGCAGTATATGCCACCATCAAAAAAACAGACGTACTAAGCGCCCACGGCGATCATGACGACCTGATGGCAGTAGTTAAACATCAAGATCAGTCAAAACTTAAAAAAGTTTTCCTGGTACATGGCGAGACTGAAAGCATGCAGGCATTAGCGGAGGACATTGAGTTTGAAGGATATCATGTGGTGATACCGGAGAAGGGTGTGACGTATATACTGTAACTCTCAAAGGTCGGTATCCTCACCAACCGCTATTAACAAAAAGTGCTTCTCCATTTTTATAGAGAAGCACTTTTTGTTTAATCCATTAAGGCCGGTGAGGACACCGGACTGGGAAATTGGCTTTAATCAAATCAATTAGCCTTAAAATGCTCGATGATCAAATTTGCCAACTCAACACCTATCCTCTCCTGTGCTTCATTTGTTGCAGCGCCAATGTGAGGGGTTAATGAGATTTTAGGGTGTTTCAATATCTCTTCGCGTGGAGTTGGTTCGTTATCAAATACGTCCAGAGCAGCGAATGATACCTGGCCGCTGTTCAATGCGTCAACCAGAGCAAGCTCATCAATCAAGCCACCGCGAGAAATGTTTACCAAACCAACGCCTTTTTTCATTTGCGCCAGTTCTTCCGCACCAATAAGGGCTTTGTCAACAAACGGAGTATGCAATGTAATGAAATCAGCAGTTTTAATGATCTCTTCCAGTGTAGCTGATTTAACAGTTGCCTTTACTTTGATACCGCCGCCTAAAACCAGTTCTAACTGAGGGTTGAACGGATAAAGGTCATACGCGATCACTTCCATACCCACACCGATAGCGATCTTAGCTACCTCGCGACCGATACGGCCGAAACCAACGATACCTAAAGTTTTGCCGCGAAGCTCAACGCCTTTCGCATAAGCTTTTTTCAGATCGTTGAATTTAGTATTGCCTTCAACCGGCATTTTTCGGTTGCTGTCGGCAAGGAAGCGTACACCCCCAAATAGCTGTGCAAAAACCAGTTCGGCAACAGATAAAGATGATGAAGCTGGTGTATTGTAAACGGCCACACCTTTTTCTTTGGCATAATCTACGTCGATGTTATCCACACCAACACCACCACGACCAATCAATTTAAGGTTAGGGCAAGCATCGATAAGGGCTTTACGTACCTTGGTAGCACTGCGCACAGTGATAGCATCATAAGCCTGTAATTTCACAGGCAATTCATCCTGTGGGATATTCGTTGTGTCTACAGTAAAACCGGCATCTTCAAGCATTTTTTTGCCTATTGGATCGATGCCGTCGTTAGCTAATATTTTCATTTTTTAAATGTTCAATGGTTCATTTGTTCATTAGTTCATTGGTCTGCTTTTATAGTTTATTGGCGGCTTGCACCAATGAACTAATGAACCAGTGAACTAACAAACTACTTATTTATTTTTTTCCGCAAATTCGCGCATGGCATCTATCAGTACGTATACGCTGGTAATAGGCAGTGCATTATAGATTGAAGCCCTGAAACCGCCTACACTTCTGTGGCCTTTTATACCAATAATGCCTTTTTCTTCAGCAAATTTCAGGAATGGTTTTTCGTGTTCCGGATTATTTACTACGAAGCATACGTTCATTTTAGAACGGTCTTCAGGAACAGCTACTGCCTTGAATATTGGATTGCGCTCAATTTCTTCGTAAAGTACTTTTGCTTTCGCATCATTTTCTTCCTCAATTGCAGCTACGCCACCTTTTGATTTTAGCCAGTTTAATGTAAGCATGCACACATAAATGGCAAATACCGGCGGCGTATTGTACATTGAACCACCTTCTATCTGAGTTTGATAGTTAAACATTGAAGGTATCTTACGACCGGATTTACCCAATATTTCATCCTTCACAATAACTAATGTAGCACCTGCAGGGCCCATATTTTTCTGTGCGCCGGCATATATCAGACCAAAATCGGCAACATTGAACCTGCGGCTGAAAATATCAGACGACATATCTGCAACCAATGGTATTGGAGACTTAAAGAACTCCTGCATCTGCGTGCCGTAAATAGTATTGTTTGATGTAATGTGCAAATAAGCAGCATCCATCGGGACGGTAAAATCCTTAGCGATATAAGTAAAATTACTCTCTTTCGAAGTAGCAATAACTTCAACATCGCCAAAATATTGAGCTTCTTTTATAGCTTTTTTAGCCCATACCCCTGATTCGATATACGCAGCTTTGCCACCTTCAGGCAGCAGGTTATAAGGCACCATAGCAAACTGTGTGCTTGCACCGCCTTGCAGAAATAATACAGAGTAACCTTCCGGAACTTCGAGCAGTTCCTTCACTAATTTCACAGCCTCGTTTAACACAGCTTCAAACTCTGGCGAGCGGTGCGATATTTCAAGGATAGATAAGCCTGTCCCGTTAAAATCCATAACACCGGCTGCTGCCTGTTTGAAAACCTCGTGAGGTAAAATGCCTGGTCCGGCACCAAAATTATGTTTCATTTTATTTGTGATTTATAGCTAAATACCTCGTTAACAACTTCGTACTTAGATGCGCCGAAGTTAGTTAATTTGATAAATTATATAGATTTTATTTGCTTTTTTTTCAATCAATACGCAATTACTTAACATAGGATAATAAATTATCCTGCGCGTTACTGTCAGTTAAAATGATTAATTGTGATCAGGCCTGCGAGACCATCACTGCATGCTTAAGCTCTGCTATATATTGTGTAGGATCAGGAGCCGAGAAAACGGCATTTCCTGCCACCAGCACGTTGGCGCCGGCTGCAACCAGTTTCGCCGCATTACCGATGTCTACACCACCATCAACTTCTGCAAGCAGTTGAGGGTTGTATTGAGCTCTGAGCTTATTGAGGTCGTTGAATTTCTTATAAGTGTTCTGGATAAACTTCTGTCCGCCAAAACCCGGGTTTACCGACATGATCAGCACCATATCCAAATCGGCGATAATGTCTTCCAGTAACAACACCGGCGTATGTGGGTTAATCGCCACGCAAGCTTTACATCCCAACTCTTTTATAACCTGTATGGTACGGTGAAGGTTTGGGCAAGTTTCAAAATGAACGGTGATCCTGTCGGCGCCGGCTTCGCGGAAATCTTTCAGGTAACGGTCAGGGTCGACGATCATCAGGTGAACGTCGAGTGGTTTTTGAGCGTGCTTTTTTATGGCTTTTACAACCGGAAGGCCGAAAGATAGGTTCGGAACGAACATGCCATCCATAATGTCCACATGCAGCCAGTCTGCCTCACTTTTGTTCAGCATTTCAACATCCCGCTGCAAGTTGGCAAAATCCGCAGCTAATATGGATGGGGCTATCAAATGGCTCATGCCCCAAAGATAGGATATTAGTTGGTTTGGGTGCAAGAAGTATATTTAAGAATTTGAACCGGGATTTAACGGATTAAACAGATTTTCATGATACAAGGTGAAGCTAATAAGAAGCGACCTGCAACTTACGAGGATTTATTAAAAACCATGTCATCTCGAACGAACAGCGTGGGATGTGAAAGAGGGTGAGGAGAGATCTTTTGCGCTATGCAGGTAGCAAACATATATGGCGCAAAAGATCTCTCACCCCGCCCTTAGCTGCAATCCCCCTTGCTCATGCAGGTTCGAGATGACATAGTTTTTATGACAGGTTTATTATAAAGAAAGCTCTACCTTCTTCCCCGTCCTTGCCGCTTCGTATATCGCAGCAATTACTTTAAGGTCTTTTAAAGCTTCATAACCATCAACCGGTACAATGGGCTGCTTGCCGTCGAAAATAATAGCGGCCATTTCATCCATCTGCACCGTTTGGTGAACGGTTACCGGCTGATTAAGTTCGCCTTTATTAGTTCTGCCTCTTATCGGTCCGTAATTAGTTGCAGGATACAACTCTGCGTAGCCCTTCTCAGCATCAAGGAAAAAGCGGTCGAGGTTGTTCATATTATAGGTAGAAAGGCATGATGCCACCGCCCCACCCGGAAACCCCATTTGAAATTGTATAGTTTCGTCTATCCCCTCTTTAAATTTTTCAGGATCGGTTTTGGTTTCCTGCGCCGTAACCCATATCGGATCTTCGCCAACCATATAACGCGCACCGTTCACCGAATAAATGCCGATATCCATCATAGAACCGCCACCGGATAACGCCTTATTCAATCGCCACTGATCAGGATCGCCAATAGTAAAACCGCTCACCCCCTGAAAAAACCTGATCTTACCAAACTCGCCATCTTTGCGCATCCGGATCACCTCCAGCGTGTGCGGCTCAAAATGCATACGGTAGCCCACCAACAGCTTCACTCCTGCTTTGTTGCAGGCATCTATCATTTCCTGCGCCTGCTGTGGATTAATAGCCATCGGCTTTTCACAGATCACGTGCTTTCCAGCCTTTGCAACGCGGATTACCTCGTCATGATGCAACGCATTAGGCGTAATTACATAAACCGCATCAATATCGGGGTTATCTTTAACCTGGTCGAAGTTTTCATAGTTATAGCAGTTTTTGGCGGGTATGCCGTATTTAGTTTGCCAGGCAGTGATCTTTGAAGGAGTTCCGCTGATAACGCCGGTAAGTTTTGCACGTGTACAGTTTTGCATGGCTTCGGCTACGCGTGTACCATAACTGCCAAGGCCCATTATGGCAATGCGTAATACCTTGCCCTCGGCTACTTTAAGATTTTCAGATATTGGTGTTGCCCACACATTAGGGGCGAATTGTAAAGCCAAAGCCGATATGCCCAGCTTTTGTAAAAATTGACGGCGGGAATTCATAAGCTTATGTTTAATAGTTAGTCCCGAAAGTCGGAAAAGCCGAAAATCCGGAAGTACTAAGCAATAAAAAACTCTCGGAAATATTGTTAAACTTTATATAACAAATGTTAAGTAAGTTGCTGTGTGATTAAAACTTAGCCTTATCCGTCATGGCGGGGGAACGAAGCCACGACGCTTGTGACCTTAATCGCAGTTCTGCAACAGATCATAGTACTTTCTCATCAGGATGGTATCATAATTAACTAAAGAAGTATAAGCTTCAGATACCAGTTCACCTAAAATAGAAGAGCCAAGTTTCCCTGCTCCATTTGGTATAGAGTCGTAATATTTTATCAATTCTTTAACCCTCATTATCTCGTACAATAGCTTACGTATAAGGTCGGGTTGATGGTTCCCCCTCATTTCCTGTGCGCCATTATCGAAGAAACCCAATGGATCTCCATTTGTAGACATCGTTTTCAATAGTAAGAATCGGCTTGCATGTAACTATTCTTTAGATAAAGTACCGACAGTAGATTTTTGTTTTAAAAATATGAAAAAAATGTAAAGAAAAAAGAAAGCCCTCACAAGGAGGGCTTAAAAATATTTCCAAAAATGGATTATTTACTGTTTTGGCGCTTCCGGCTTTTCAGGCTTTGGCAGTAATGCTTTGCGCGAAAGTTTTAGCTTACCTTGCTTGTCAACATCCAGTAATTTCACGCGTACTTCGTCGCCGATCTGGAAGATACCGTCCATTGATTCGAAACGTTTATGGTCGATCTCTGAAATATGCAGTAAGCCATCTTTACCAGGCAAAATCTCGATGAATGCACCAAACGGCATGATCGATTTTACTTTACCTTCATATATCTCGCCTACTTCCGGTTTTGCAGCGATAGCGCGGATACGGGCAACAGCCTTATCGATAGCCTCTTTGTTATCTGCAAATATTTGTACCACGCCCTGGTTGCCAACTTCTTCAATATTGATGGTGGCACCTGTTTCGCGTTGCATTTCCTGTATGATCTTACCACCCGGGCCGATAACCGCACCAATAAATTCTTTATCGATCTTAAGGGTGATAATGCGTGGCGCATGTGGTTTGTAATCTTCACGTGGTGCAGCAATGGTTTTCTTCATTTCACCAAGGATATGCAAACGACCGGCTTTAGCCTGCTCTAATGCTTTGGTCAATACTTCCCATGAAAGACCGTTTATTTTCAGGTCCATCTGGCAAGCCACTATACCGTGTTCGGTACCGGTTACCTTAAAGTCCATATCGCCCAGGTGGTCTTCATCACCCAAAATATCAGAAAGGATAGCGTATTTTGTACCCATTTCGTTGGTGATCAAGCCCATTGCAATACCTGACACTGGCGATTTGATCTTTACACCGGCATCCATCAGCGCCAAAGTACCGGCGCAAACAGTTGCCATTGATGAAGAACCGTTTGATTCCAAAATATCAGAAACCACACGGATTACGTAAGGATTTTCATCCTCTGAAGGTAATACCTGTTTTAATGAACGCATAGCCAGGTTACCGTGACCAATCTCGCGACGGCCAGCACCCCGGTTCGGGCGAACCTCGCCGGTTGAGAAACCAGGGAAGTTGTAGTGCAGCAAAAATTTCTGATAACCGTTAATAAACGCACCGTCTATCATCTGCTCATCATCCTTAGCACCCAAAGTAACAGTTGTTAGCGATTGGGTTTCGCCACGGGTGAATACAGCCGAACCGTGAGCCGCAGGCAAATAACCTACTTCGCTCCATATCGGGCGGATCTGTGTAGTGGTACGTCCGTCAAGGCGTTTGCCTTCGTCTAATACTAAATTGCGGATCGCATCATACTCCACGTCGTGGTAGTATTTTTTAGCGAGGAATAAAGTAACGTCGTCAATCTCGCCTAAAGTTTCGATATACTCATCGCGTATTGCTTTAAACTTAGTTGCGCGCTCATCTTTTGCAGATGCTTCGGCAGCTGTGGCGTAAACTTTATCATAAGTAGCAGCGTAGATGGCCTTTTTCAGGTCTTCGTTGCTGTTCTCATGGCAGTACTCGCGTTTTGTGGTTTTGCCAACCATTTCGGCTAATTCGCGCTGTGCAAGTACTTGTATTTTAATGTGCTGGTGAGCGAATTTTATCGCTTCAACCATTTCATCTTCCTGTATTTCTTTGGCTTCGCCTTCAACCATACAGATGTCGTGTTCTGAACCAGCTACGATAAATTCTAAAGTAGCGCGTTCCAGATCACTTAAATATGGGTTGATTACCAGCTGGCCATCAATTTTCGCAACACGTACTTCTGAAATAGGTCCGTTGAATGGAATATCAGAAACAGCCAATGCTGCCGAAGCTGCCAAACCGGCAAGCGCATCGGGCATGATGTTTTTATCAGCTGAGATCAGGGAGATCATTACCTGCGTATCTGCATGGTAATCATCAGGGAATTGCGGACGTAAAGCGCGGTCAACCAAACGTGAAATCAAAACTTCATAGTCTGACAGGCGTGCCTCACGGCGCAGGAAACCACCCGGTATACGACCCGTAGCGGCATATTTCTCCTGATAGTCTACAGATAAAGGCAAAAAGTCAACGCCTTCTTTTGCTTCTTTGCTCGATACTACGGTAGCCAGCAGCATGGTGTCACCCATTTTTACTACTACCGAGCCGTCTGCTTGTTTGGCCAGTTTACCGGTTTCGATCTCAATGGTGCGGCCGTCACCTATATCGAATACCTTTTTAATTGCATTATAGCTCATCTTATTTATATTATGGTGCACTTTCGTCTTTGGGGCGCACCGGATTTATGTATAGAAAAAATTGTTTCCAAAAGTAAAAAAGCCATCTCCTAAAACATGAGACGGCTTTCTAATAATTTCATAAGGAACTTACTTAATGATATCCCTTAATTGTAAGGCCTTTATAATAGCACGATATCTTTCAATATCTTTTTTATACAGGTAAGCTAACAATGCGCGACGTTTACCAACCAGCTTCTGAAGTGATAACTGTGTAGCAAAATCGTGTTTGTTTTTCTTTAAGTGGCCTGTTAAATGTGCAATGCGAGTGGTGAACAACGCAACCTGACCTTCAGCACTGCCAGTATCTGTAGCGCCTTTACCATGTTTTGCAAAGATCTCTGCCTTTGCTTCTTTACTTAAATACATTACT
>JBQCIS010000192.1:0-10753 GCA_051953515.1 Mucilaginibacter sp. | reverse complement strand
GGCAGGGTACAGCCTACATTGGCCAATACATAATCAAATGCCTGTTTAGCTGAGATCAGTGAGATTTTAGCCATTGGGAATGGTTTATCTACGCGGATGCTGTCGGTATAACGGCCTGCATATGGCATTTCGCCGATCTGGATGCCGCCGTCCCAGTTGTTTTTGGTTACTTTTTCGTCGCCCTCCATTATGTTGCCATTGGCGTACACACGGCCGTACCAGCCTTTAGTGCCGGGCGATCTGCCTGGTTCTGGTTTCAATATACGGTGACCGACAGGTTTTGCCATATCGGTAATGGGGCCCGGTTTGTAGTAGTTATTGATGAAGTTGAACAGTGAACGGTTGTCGCCGCCATCAGCGCTGCGGTCCCACCAGTTGAAGATCACGTTATTAAAGAAGCCAAAATCGCCAAACATGCCCACAGACGGGTTACGGCTAATGTTATCGGCCCACAAATCGCGCATAAAGGTGCTGTTTAAGCCACCCAGTGTGCTGCCGAAAGCATGGTTGTAAGTATCCAAACCTTTGGCATACATGCAGTTTTGCATGGTGATGTTTACGGTTGGAAGCTTATCGCCGGTTTTCTGACCCGGGCGATAGTAGACATGGCGGTACATTGACATCACCTCATCGCAACCCCAACTGCCCGAAACGTGGTCGATCATGATATTACCTATCGGATTGCCACCAAAGGCGTCATCACGACGGGTTACGTCGGTGTTGCCCCTGCGGAAGCGCATGAAACGTACGATCACATCATGCGTATCCACTAAAACAGATTCGCCGGCTATGCAAATACCATCGCCAGGAGCGCTCTGACCTTCAATTGTAATATAAGGAGCGCGGATACTTACTGGTTTACTCAAATGGATGATCCCCGAAACATTGAACACTACAATACGCGCACCGCCCTGCTCGCAGGCGTCGCGAAAACTGCCCGGACCGTAATCGTTCAGGTTGGTCACCTCGATCACACGACCACCGCGACCGCCAAATGAGTACATACCGCCACCTTCTGCGCCGGGAAATGCCGGGATTTTGGCTTGCGGAAGATCAGACGGCTTGGCTGCCCATGGAATATAAGGCTTGCCTTCTTTTTTGTTTTCGATCATCGCGATAGCAAATACAGAATCGGAGCGTTTTTGCTCAACTTTCATTGCCGAATCTGTTTTTGCCTGCATTGCCGGTGGTACGCGGGGGTATTGCGCGCTTGCCTTGTGGTATGCACAAATAGTACAAACTAAGGTAACCAGTCCAAGTACGTTTTTTTTCATTTTACTGTATATAAATGGTTTCTAAGATGATATTAACAGATGATTTATTTGTATCTAATTCGTTACAAATCAAGTATATCCGGAAAATATCAGTTTTCAAAGATGCGCAGGCGACAGAGCGGTTTTGTGTATGATTTTTTCTACCTGTTGTATGATGTTATCGTATATGGCTCTATTGCTTGGAGTTTAGTGATAAATACCTATAAATTTACCCTGTATAATTGTAAACCGTACTATATTTTGCTTCATGAATACACTGGTATGCACTACACCAGGCACTTTTGAATACAAATTTGCCGATAAACCGGAACTGTTAAAACATACAGCGATCATCAGGATCAGGCGCATTGGTATATGCGGCACCGATCTGCATGCTTATCGCGGCACACAGCCATATTTTACCTATCCGCGTATACTGGGTCACGAACTGGCAGGAGAATTGGTGGAGTTTGATAACGCTCCCGGTTTTTCGGTTGGCGAAGCGGTAACCTTTATACCATATTTTAATTGTGGTAACTGCATTGCCTGTCGTTCAGGCAAACCGAATTGCTGTAGCAGCATACAGGTTTGCGGTGTGCATATTGACGGTGGCATGGTTGAATACCTGCGTATTCCATCATATTCCCTGGTGCATGGCGAAGGTTTAAGCTACGACGAACTGGCCTTAATAGAACCCCTGGCCATTGGTGCACACGGTGTACGCAGGGCCGATGTAAAGAAAGATGATTTTGTGGTGGTGATAGGAGCAGGGCCGATAGGCTTGGGTACGATAGAGTTTGCCCGCATTGCAGGGGGCAAAGTTATTGTAATAGATGTAAGCGATGGCCGCTTACAATTCTGTAAGGATAATTTAAATATCGAACATATCATTAATCCTGCAAAGGAAAACGCGGTCGAAAGGGTACGGGAGATATCCAACGGTGATATGGCCAGCGTGGTAATAGATGCAACAGGTAATCTGAACGCCATTAACGGCGGCATTAATTACCTGGCGCATGGCGGCCGTTATGTGCTCATCGGTTTACAGAAAGAGGCATTCAGCTTTAGTCATCCGGAGTTTCATAAACGGGAATCGACATTGATGAGCAGCCGAAACGCTACCCGCGATGATTTTGAATATGTAATAGATTGTATGAAAAAAGGACTGGTGAGCGCGAAGAATTACATCACACACCAAACCTCATTCGATAAAATAAAAGACGAGTTCGAAGGCTGGCTCGACCCGGCAAATGGTGTAATAAAAGCAATGGTAAAGGTAGATTAAGGATGAAGATCAGAGAAATAATACCGGTTTTATTATTATGTGCGACAGTGCAACTCTGCCATGCGCAAAAGGCTGTGCTTACAACAGCCAAGATGAAAACCTATGTCGATTATTTTAACGCGATAGATACCGAAACCATTAAAAACTATGTGCCAAACGCAGGCGCCTATAAATGGATGGCCGACAATGTGCCGCTGTTTGATTGTCCGGATTCGGCTATAGAGAAAATATACTACTACCGCTGGTGGACATTCAGGAAACATTTGGTAAAAACACCTGACGGTTACGTGTTTACCGAGTTTATTACCAATGTAGCCTGGGCCGGCGAATATAATACCGTAAGCAGCGCTATCGGTCACCAGGTAAATGAAGGCCGTTGGCTGCATGATCCGGAATATATCAAGGGTTATATCAATTTCTGGTTGTTTGATGATCCTAAACAGGCCAAACCGCACCTGCACAGCTTCAGCAGCTGGCTGGACGACGCAGTTTACAGTTTCTACGAGGTCAATCCTGATAAACAGTTTATCAAAACAGCACTTCCGGCGCTAAATAAAGACTATGCCCAATGGGAGAAAGAGCATCAGTTGCCGAACAAACTCTTTTGGCAGTTTGATGTGCGCGACGCTATGGAAGAATCCATCAGCGGTTCCCGCAAGGTAAAAAACATGCGTATTCCAATAAATAGTTACATGTATGGTAATGCGGCTGCTTTAGCAAAAATGGCAGCTATTACAGGCAATGATACACTCAAGCAGAAGTATGAGCAAAAAGCCGTTCAACTTAAAAAATTAGTACAGGACAGCCTCTGGGACGATAGCGCGAAATTCTTTGAAGTGAAACATCCCAATGGCAAGTTTGCCGATGCCCGCGAGGAACTGGGCTTCATCCCGTGGTACTTTAACCTGCCGGATGACAACGCCAAATATGCCGAAGAATGGGAGCAACTGACAGATACTAAAGGTTTTGATGCGCCATGGGGTATTACTACCGCCGAGCGCCGCCACCCTTTGTTCCGCACGCATGGCAATGGGCACAGCTGCGAGTGGGATGGTGCAATATGGCCGTTCGCTACAACGCAAACGCTCAAGGCTTTAGGCAATTTGCTTACCAACTACAAAAATCAGGATGGTATGTCGGCAAAGGTTTGGTATAACCAGTTTCGTAAATATGCCTTATCGCACATTAAACGCGGCGTGCCGTATTTAGGCGAATACCAGGACGAAAAAACAGGCTACTGGCTGAAAGGCGACAACCCGCGCAGCAGCTACTATAACCATTCCGGTTTCTGCGACCTGGTGATCAATGATCTGGTAGGATTAAAACCCCGTCCCGATAATATCTTAGAGGTTTCCCCGCTGGTGCCAAAAGGCCAATGGGCATGGTTTTGCCTGGATAAAGTGAGCTATCATGGACATAATCTCACTATTCTTTGGGATAAAAATGGCAAAAAATACCATCGTGGCGCCGGCTTCTTTGTTTATTCAGATGGCAGGCAGTTATATCATGGTAATCAGTTAGATAAGGTGGTTGTACATCTTTAGCAAGGTGTAGCGTTGTAGCGCGGCTACAGAACTACACATGCTACAAATGCTACACTTTGCAGGATAACATCGTACAATCAATTGAAAAATATAAGCAGGATTTGTCTCTGATGTAAGGATAGATTTGGTACTTACTGTAATCAGTGAGCCTAAGTTCAATTATAAGCGATAACCAACACTTGCATATCTTTTCATGAGCGCGTTGTTCAAACCGGCATTCTTAAAATTTAGCTTTTTGCTATGTTTTTCTTTTATTGTTTCACAGGCCTGTTTTGCCGCAGAAACACATCCATCAGGCAAAGTCAATATCATTATTTCGCCGTCGGCGCATGCCCGCATCAGATACGGCGCCGAAAAACTGGCGCAGGCATTAAGCCGTAATGGCTACACAGCCGCAGTCATTCATCCATCGCAAAAAGCTACAGGAAATTGCATCTGGATTGGCTTGTTTTCTGATCCTCAACTTAAAAGACAATTTGCCTTAAACCATATTCACCTGGGCAAAACTCCCGGCAAGGAGGGTTTTGCCATCAATTCCGCAACAAACAAAATTATTATAGCAGGCGGCGATAATTCCGGCGCGCTTTACGGCTGCCTGGAACTGGCCGACAGGGTAAAGGCCAGTCATGCGCTGCCCAAAAACATCAGCATAACCGATCAGCCCGAAATGGTGATGCGCGGTACCTGTATCGGCGTACAAAAGCCTGTGTTATTACCCGGCCGTGGCACTTACGAATATCCCTACACGCCCGAAAACTTCCCATGGTTTTATGATAAGGCTTTGTGGATAAAATACCTTGATTCACTTGCCGAGAACCGTTATAACTCCCTGTACCTGTGGAACGGTCATCCTTTTGCTTCGTTGGTGAAAGTAAAAGATTATCCTTATGCGCTTGAAGTAAGCGAAGATACCTATCAGAAGAACGTAGAAATGTACAATTTCCTCACCAAAGAGGCAGATAAACGTGGCATCTGGATCATTCAGGGATTCTATAATATTATCGTATCTAAGCCTTTCGCCGAACATAATCACCTCAAAACGCAGGACCGTAACCGTCATATAGTACCCATTATTGCCGACTATACCCGCAAGTCAATTGCTCAATTTGTAAAGCAATACCCTAATGTGGGCCTGATGCTTACGCTTGGCGAAGCGATGGAAGGCGTCGGCCAGGATGA
Organism: Mucilaginibacter sp.; assembly: GCA_051953515.1. GTDB lineage: Bacteria > Bacteroidota > Bacteroidia > Sphingobacteriales > Sphingobacteriaceae > Mucilaginibacter. The sequence goes on along the minus strand of JBQCIS010000192.1, from coordinate 5,492 downwards.
TATCGACTGGTTTACCAAAACTATTATTCCCGGCGTAAAGGATGGTTTGCAGGCGCTTGGTCGTACGGATGAACCGCCGATCATTTTGCGCTCGCATGATACGGATGCCCCTGCAGATATGAAATATGCCCTGCCGCTCTATAAAAACCTGTACACCATGACCAAGTACAACGGCGAGGCGCTTACCACTTATGCGCCGCGCGGCCCGTGGGCACAACTGCATCGCACGCTGGCTGAAACCGGTACGGTTGAGATAGAGAATGTGCATATTCTTGCCAACCTGGAGCCGTTCCGCTATGGTTCGGATAATTTTATACAGAAATGCGTACAGGGAATGCACCAGTTTGATGAATCGAACGGTTTGCACCTGTATCCGCAGGCGTCCTATTGGGACTGGCCGTATACCGCTGATAAAACCCAGCCACGCGAACTGGAGATGGACCGCGACTGGATCTGGTACAAAGAATGGGCGCGTTATGCATGGAACTGCCACCGCGACAGAAACGCAGAGGTTAAATACTGGTCGGAACAACTGGCTGATAAATATGGCTGCACGCCGCAACAAGGGAAAGATATGCTGGATGCTTATGAGCAGGCAGGAGAGATATCGCCCAAAATACTCCGTCGTTTTGGTATAACCGATGGTAACCGCCAAACCATGACCCTGGGCATGTTAATGAACGAGCTTGTCGACCCGGAAAAATATGGCGCTATAGCCATATTATATAATTCGGAAGCGCCTGAGGGCGAAACAATAACCGAATATGCTGCCAAAGAGTGGGCCCATCAGCCGCACATTGGCGAAACGCCGGTAAAGGTGGTAAATGAGATTGTTGAGGAAGGTAAAAAAGCTGTTGAAGCTATTGACAAAGCGCAGGGTACCGCCACTAAAAATAAAGAGGAGTTCGATCGTCTGAAAAATGATATGAACTGCTATAATGCCATGGCCAACAGCTATGCGCATAAGGTAAATGCGGCGCTTTGGGTATTGCGTTATAAATATTCAAACAATATAGCCGATCTGGAAAAGGCGTTGCCGGAGATGCAAACCAGTTTGGATTATTACAAAAAGCTGGTAGACCTGACAAAGGATAGTTACCTGTATGCCAATAGCATGCAAACCAAACAGCGTAAAATACCTGTTGGAGGCAATGATGGCAAAAATAAAACCTGGGCCGAATTGCTGCCAATCTATCAACGGGAGCTGAATAACTTTAAAAAGAATATCGATTCGCTGAAATCGCCGAAGGCTGTAGCTAAACAAGCCGAAAAGATACATTTAACAGATGCTGTGGTGCAAATAAACGGACAGCAGTTTTACAAAGTGGCTGCCGGTAATAATGTGTACATTGATTCTGCTAACGCCATTAAAAAGACAGCCCCTGAAATGGAAGGTTTACAGGGGATTAAGCTGAATGAATCCGTACAGGAAAAAGAAGGAACTACCATTAGTTTTACCAATGCAAAACCAGTGAAAGTTTTGGTAGGATATTTCGTTAACAAGCAGGCGCGCTACTTACAGGAGCCGCAACTGGAAACAGATGCCAGCGCCAACGACTATGGTCAGGCCGATGTGAAGATAGCCAATGCCATACAGATAGAAGGCTTGCCGCCGGTTAACGTGCACACCTTCTCCTTTAAACCCGGAAACAACACGCTTACACTGGGTAAAGGTGCTTGTTTAATATTAGGCTTTGTTGATGAAGATGCGCGTGTTCCGGTTTATGATGCGGGCCTGAGCAACCAAGGCAATATCAGGGATATGCGCTGGCTTTTTAACTGATGGTGATGATAGGCAGAGTACAAAATATCACTTCGCACTTGCCATATCAAAATTGTCATTGCGAGGCTTTTGAGCAAGGTAGAGCAGCGGAAAGCCGAAGCAACCTCGTCACCACACAAAACGACGCGATTGCTTCGCAGCACAATCTCCGCTCATTCCCGCTCGCAATGACAAGGTTTTTATCGTGTTTAGTAATATTCATTGCGATTGTATTTCATCAACCCGCATCCGCCCAAACCATCCGCCAATCCATATCCCTCAATAACAACTGGCGAACGATTAAGAGCGAACAGGATACCAACGCGTACAAAGGCTTCGAAAAGCAAAACTTTAACGATAAAAGCTGGCTGCCTGTTGATGTACCACATAATTGGGACAATTACTATGGCTACCGCCGCCTTAAACATGGCAATCTGCATGGTTATGCCTGGTATCGCAAATCATTCAGTCTTAACCAAAAGAATCCAGCAAAAAAATACTTTTTATGGTTTGAAGGTGTAGGCTCATACGCTACAGTTTGGTTGAACGGTGTAAAGGTTGGCTATCATGCAGGCGGGCGCACTACTTTCACTATCGATGCTACAAGGGCGATCAAACAGGGGGCGAACCTGTTATGTGTGCGTGCCGATCATCCCGCGTTTATAAAAGATTTGCCCTGGGTTTGCGGTGGCTGCTCAGACGACCCCGGCTTTTCCGAAGGCTCGCAACCGATGGGAATATTCCGGCCTGTACATCTTATTGTTACCAACCCGGTGAGGGTTGAACCCTTTGGTGTGCACATCTGGAATGATACCACCGTTTCAGAAAGATCGGCCACGCTGAACCTTGAAACCGAAGTAAAGAATTATAATGAAAAACCTTGTTCTGCAATCGTTTTAAACGAACTAATTGATGCGAAAGGAAAAGTGGTTGCGCAAGCCAGGTCACAGATCAGCCTGAACGCCAATTCGGTAATAGTTACCAGGCAGGCAATGCCGAATGTTAGCCATGTGCATTTATGGTCATTAACCGATCCTTATCTGTACACCATAGAAACGCAGGTTTTGATCAATAATAAAGTAGCCGATAAAACCTCAACCCCTTACGGTATACGCTGGATAAGCTGGCCTATCGGCAGAAATAACGGTGATGGTTGTTTTTACCTGAATGGCAAGCCCGTGTTTATTAACGGTATTGCCGAATACGAACACCTGATGGGCAATAGCCACGCTTTTAGCAATGCTGAGATCAGGGCGAGGGTAATGCAACTGCGCGCCGCGGGTTTTAACGCTTTCCGCGATGCACATCAGCCGCATAATCTGGAATATCAAAAATATTGGGATAAGCTGGGTGTTTTGTGGTGGCCGCAATACACGGCGCACATCTGGTACGATACACCACGGTTTAGGGAGAATTTTAAGGCGTTGCTGCGCGACTGGATAAAAGAGCGCCGCAATAGTCCGTCGGTTATCTTGTGGGGGTTACAGAACGAGAGCCGCCTGCCGGAGGATTTTGCAAAAGAATGCTCGGATATTATCCGCAGCCTGGACCCAACCGCTTCGTCACAACGCAAGATCACTACCTGCAATGGCGGCAGGGGAACGGATTGGGATGTGCCGCAAAACTGGTCGGGTACCTATGGCGGCGACCCGCTGAAATACGGCAACGATCTGCAAAAAGAGCTGTTGGTAGGCGAATATGGCGGCTGGCGCAGCCTCGATCTGCACACCGGCGGCTCGTTCCTGCAAACCAGTGTTTTAAGCGAAGACAGGGTAGCGCAATTGCTTGAAACCAAGGTTCGTTTGGCAGATTCCGTAAAAAATAGTGTAGCGGGCCAGTTTATGTGGCTGCTGTATTCGCATGAAAATCCGGGCAGGGTGCAGGCCGGCGAGGGGCTGCGCGAACTGGATCGTGTTGGCCCGGTAAATTATAAAGGTCTGTTCACCGTTTGGGGGCAACCTACGGATGCCTTTTATATGTACCGTTCAAACTTTGCCGATAGAGTGAAAGAGCCAATGGTGTACATCGTGTCGCACACCTGGCCAAACAGGTGGTTGAAGCCCGGTAAAAAGGATAGCATCACGGTATATTCCAATTGCGATGAGGTAGAACTGTTTAACGATATAAATAACGTGTCGCTTGGCAAAAAGATGAGGCATGGAATTGGCACGCACTTTCAATGGGACAATGCAGATGTGCGTTACAATGTGCTGTATGCAATAGGTTATGTGAATGGCAAAGCGGTTGCAAAGGATTACATCGTGCTGAATAATCTGCCCTATGCGCCGCATTTAGGCTTGCTCACGGGGCAAAGTTCCTCTAACCTCAATCCGTCATCCGGCTATAAATACCTGTATCGTGTGCATTGCGGCGGGCCGGATTATACCGATAAACAGGGCAATTTATGGATGGCCGATGTGCATAAAACTACTCCAAAAACATGGGGCTCGCTTTCATGGACGGACGATTTCCCCGGTTTGCCTGCATTCTTTGCCAGCCAGCAACGGACGTTTGACCCGATAAGATCGACCGCCGATGCGGCATTGTTCCAAACCTATCGCTTCGGCACCAACAAGCTAAAATATCAATTCCCGGTACCCGATGGTGATTACCGGGTTGAACTCTACTTTACTGAACTCTGGTATGGCATTGGCGGCGGCATGGATTGCACCGGCTGGCGCGTATTTGACGTTGCCGTGAATGGCAAAACGGTATTGAAGAACCTCGATATCTGGAAAGAAGCCGGAACTGACAATGTGCTGAAGAAAACGGTAAACGTACATGTTACCGGCGGTCAATTGGAAATTTCCTTCCCACACGAAGCAGCAGGCGAAGCGATCATTTCAGCCATTGCTATTGGCACGAAAGATCAGAAAGCTATTGCAGCCGCGCCTTTCGTCAATTCAATAAAAGATTTAAAAACAGCGAACAATAAGTGGGAGGCAACGTCGTGGATGGATATTGGGCAAAAGGTTTATACCGATGCTGATATACTGTTCAATGACCTGCCGCCGGTTTTATACGGCGCAGAGTGGATCAAGCCACCGCATCACATCTCTGCTCAAATGGAAGCCGGTAGTTTTATAGTTCCGGTTGCTGCGGATGTTTATGTGGCTATGAATGTAAAGTTTGCAGATCGCCCGTTGTGGCTGAAAGATTATCAGCCGACTGGTTTATCCCTTCAAACCAATGAAAATGGTGGTACGTCATTCGCGCTTTATAAGAAGCGTTTTACAGCAGGCGAAACCGTCAAATCAGGCAATGCTCCGGATGGCAGCGGCTATATCGTTGCTGTATTGCCTGTTACTACACTTGAGCCTGCAACCGATCTGAAACGAAGCGTAAACTATGGCGTAGCTAATGCTGCTTTGCAAGGCACAGGTGTTATAATAGATACAATTGCTGATAAAAAAGTAGTTAAATTTATATCTGCTACTAATGGCAAGGCAATATTTTCCGCTGCGCCAGGTGTTGCTGATAATTATACTTTCCGGTTTAAATACCTGAACGGTACCGGCAAAACATTGGCCGCCACGCTGCAATTGCTGGATGCAAACGGCATCATTCTTAAAACAGAAGTATTGCACTTTAAGCCTGTACTGAAGGGTAAATCGGGTACAGTAAACATAGCAACCAACGGTAATATCAATGCCGGAAACTATAAACTGATCCTAACCGCTGCCGATGCCCCGGGATTGATCATTACAGGGTTTGAAATGCAATAATGAAT
>JBQCIS010000191.1:0-2760 GCA_051953515.1 Mucilaginibacter sp. | reverse complement strand
ACTATATGCGGGTCGTTCTTTTATTTTTCGTATATATTTTTCAGGTAAGGTGTTTCCTGGCGACAACGGCCGCACCAACTTGCCCACAGATCTATATACACAATTTTGCCTTTAAAACTATCAAGGCTGATCTTCCTCCCTAAACTATCCTGCGCTGTAAACACCGGCGCGGGCTGACCAATAGCTATCTTTACCAAATCCCTTTCTTTGTTCTTCATAGCCGCATATACTTTTGTACGCCTGCCTGTATCCTGTAACTGGTCGATATATTTTGGAAATGCCTTCTCATAATCAAACAATTCTTCATAAGACCGGCAATAATTGATTGACCTTTGCAGTGTGTTATATAGTGCAAGCTCCTTCACCTTGCCTTTGTAATCCTGCGAGATAATTTTGATTGCATCGATGTTATAATGCTTCATATCTACCTTGCTTGAATCTCTGCGATACTGTTGTTTCCAGAGATAGGCCACGTAATCGCTCATTATCAACGTGCGATAGCTGTTTGATTGCAGATACTCATCGTTAAAAAGATTATTTAAGATACCCGGCTTCGCTGACTTTGGCAGGAAATCCGCTGACGGATTATAATTGATCTTATTGGCTTCCGGCTCAAAATTATTCCTGATAAATTCATCTGATTGCTGCGCTGTAAAGTTCTTTTCATCATACGCATGGTTCACCAAAAAATAAAGGTTTTCGAATTTTTCATCAAGCAGCGATATTTCTTTAAACCGGTGATAGTATTTGTCATGGAAAGCCTTCGCCTTAAACACAATTTTCTCCAACGAGTCTTCTATCTTTTTTCTTCGGTTTATATATGCAATCAGTTCCTGCCTGTTCAGGTCAGGCCAGTATTTACCAGGCTGATTGGCAATAAAAGCAGAGTCGCGCTTAAAAGTAAACTTGTTTGCAGCCGAACCATAACCCGATACTTTTTTTGTGAGGTTGAAGGTCTTTACGCTGCTGGCATCCCCGGTAATTATCAAATGATATGAAGGAGCCACATAAATATTTGAAAGAACAGATTTTCTGTCGCTAAAATCGACGGTCACCGGTTTGGTGAATTTGTCCGACTTAAGGTAAAAGTTGCCCTCTTTATCTACATCGCATTCATCAAATACGTAGCCATCTTCAACGCGATAGCCGATTGATAACTTGTCGGTCTTTAAACCCGTTATTTTCCCCTCAATGATTACTGACTGCGAATTACTTGCAGATTTTTGAGCAATAGCAACATGTGCCAATGATAGCAGTACGGTAAAAAATAAAAACTTTCTCATGGTTTATGGTGTAGGCCGTTTAGGTGTCAGCCTAATATAAGCAAGAACACTTATAAATCCTGACAGGACTATTTGTAATTATTTTTTTACAAAAAATACAATGTAACGTGATATGCAGAGAATCACAGCGTTTCCTTCGCCGCCTGCATAAACTTGCTGGCGAATACAAAGTCGTTCAGCTCTTTGTTATCCGTATGGGCGATCTCTTTGTTGGTGCCTTCCCACCATTTTTTGCCGTTGTAGAGAAAGATAATATGGTCGCCGATACCCATTACCGAGTTCATGTCGTGGGTAACAATAACGGTTGTGGTGTTATATTCCTGTGTAAGTTCGCTAATCAGCTCATCTATGAGGATAGATGTTTTAGGGTCGAGGCCGGAGTTTGGCTCGTCCACAAATAAATATTTGGGCTGCATGGAGATGGCGCGGGCTATACCTACACGCTTTTTCATACCGCCGGATAATTCAGACGGGAACAGCTTGTTCTTCCCTTTCAGGTTCACCCTTTCAAGGCAGAAATTTGCGCGATCCAGCTTTTCTTCCTTGCTCATGTCGGTAAACAGGTTAAGCGGGAACATAATGTTCTCCTCTACCGTCATGGAGTCAAAAAGAGCGGAGTTCTGAAAAAGCATCCCAATCTGTTTACGAATAGGCACGCGCTCCTCAAAGTTCATGTGCGTAAAGTCCTGCCCGTCAAAAAGCACATCGCCTTTGGTTGGTTCGTGCAGGCCCACAATACATTTAAGCAGGGTAGTCTTACCAGAACCCGAGCCGCCAATGATCAAATTATTTTTTCCGGGATGAAAAACTGAGCTAATACCACGCAAAACGTCATTATCGCCAAAGCTTTTATAAATGTCCTTAACCTCGATCATAACATTACGCGTGAAACAATTAAATCGGCAAACAAGATCATAATACAGCTCCAAACCACACCCTTAGTAGCCGATTGGCCAACTTCCAGCGCGCCTCCTGAGGTATAGAAACCCTGATACGAACAAATAGAGGTGATCAGAAAGCCAAATACAACTGACTTAACCGCACAAACTGAAACAGTGAGCGGATTAAACGAATCGCGCAGACCGGTAATATAGTCTTGTGTGGATACGTCGTTGGATGCCGCGCAGGCAATATAACCGCCCAAAAGTCCAAGCACTACGGAAACGATCACCAATACGGGGATCATGGTAACACCGGCAATAATTTTGGGTGAAATAAGATAACCTGGCGCATTTACCCCCATAATTTCCAGGGCGTCTATTTGCTCGGTTACCCGCATGGTGCCAATCTGTGAGGCAATACTCGAGCCTACCCGTCCAGACAATACGAGTGCTGATATAGTGGGACTAAACTCCAGAATGGTTGAATCGCGGGTGATGCCGCCCACAATGCTTTTGGGAATAAAATCGCTCACGAGCTGAAAGGCGGTTTGAATAGTGGCCACGGCTCCGATAAAAACAGAAATAATACTGATAAT
>JBQCIS010000190.1:0-17778 GCA_051953515.1 Mucilaginibacter sp. | reverse complement strand
GATCCCTGCTTCACGTGCATTACTCAATGTAATCAACCGAATTGCCGTTAATGAAATGAATCAGATAGCGGGCAAGAAGGCGCCGAACGCAAGCAGAAACAGGTACTGGAGGATAAGGATACCGTCAAGAAAAAAGAAGTAGTAATATTCGTCTTTCTCCCAGGTTGATTTAAAGATAAGCCAGCCGGCCAGTATGGCGGTTATGGAAAGTGCAAAAAAATCGCTGTTGAAGCCGTTGTGCCTGAAAATAAAGAGCAGCACAATATAGCCTGCAAGCAATAGCTGGCAAAAGATGTATGCCTTTTTTTCGCCAAACACAACCGGAACGGTTTTAAGGCCTGATTGCTTGTCGTGAAAAAGATCGCGTATATCAAATGGCACGGTGAGCGCGGCGATAAACAGAAAGCGTTTTGCTATCAGAATAGTAGTATCGCGCATGGATATGCTGGTGAGATGGAAGTGCTGCGATTCCAGCAAGGGCAGCAAAACGGTACTCATTGTCCATACCAGGGTAATCAGAAACTGCTTGAGCCCAGGGATGTTGCGCAGCCCGAATTTTTTATCGCCCAATGCAAATAAGGGCAGCCCATAGGCAAAAGAAAGTATACCCAGAAAAATGAGCAATATCTTCGATTCGGTTGAGATGAGCACAAATAACGGCAGCATGCACAGTATAGACACAATGGTGAGCGTTACCATTAGCCGGTAATGCGAAAAGAACCAGCGCTCGCGCCTGTGCGGCGAGTTAACGGGTTTATCGGGCTTGCTGATCAGTATACAAAAGTTGTAAATGGCTAATGTGGATACGAATAATATACCCAATACCGGATAAACAGGCTTTGAGCGAATAAGCGAAAAGGTAACAAGCCCTTGCGCTACTGCACATAATGACATGAAAATATTGCTGAACAGCAGGAAATCAAAAAAAGACTGCAATACTTTTTTCATCGGTGGCAAGCAACAATTCTCCGCTTGGTAATTCTGCTGCTAATAGGTCAAATATCGTAATCTCCGGCGATATTGCAACTAACAAATAGAATGTGATTTTTTCGTTGGTAAAGTTTGGGCGTTGCCGCAGCCCGCGCTGAGGCCCGGAAGCGGCCCGGGCTTTACGCTCATACTGCACGGGCATTAACCACGGGCCGGTATCCGCTGCAATCCCTAACGCGACATGTCTGAACTTGAATTCCTGGAATTTAAAGAATTAATGGAATGCATTTATTAATGAACTTACCCTATTAATTCTAAAAATTCCTAAATTCTATAAATTCGAGTTAAGGCAATTAATACCTGTCATCATCAATATCCAGGTCGTCGTCATCCGGTTCAAGGTTGAACAGGCTGTTGAACATATCTGAAAATGCGAAGCCATTGTCAAGGAACCCTTTGCTCAGTTGCGAGAACTCGGCCAAACCATGCAGCACAAACTCCATCAGCAGGTATTGCTGGTTTTCGCTGAGGCTGGGATGGAATTTTTTAACTAAGGCACGCAAACCGTCTACCTCATCCAGGGCACGCTTATAAACTGCGATGGACAGGTTATCGTCTATCGCCAGGTTATTACCGTTGCCAAACCAGTTGATGATTTCGGCATACGGATTCGGTGCTTTTGATTTTTTGGCTTTCTCAGGGTCTGGAAAAAATTGCAGCATCAGCGATTTTATGGCCTTGCCAATGAGCATATTGGCTACCTTGGCGGGGCCTTCCAGTTCGCCTTCGTATACCAGTTCTATTTTGCCGGTAACGGCCGGTATTACGCCCAAAAAATCGCTTATTCGTACAAATGTGTTGCTTTCGCCGTTAATGATCATACGGCGCTCGGCGTTGCTGATGAGGTTTTCGTAAGCAGAGATAGTTAAACGGGCAGACACGCCTGATTTCTTATCTACATACTCCGAGTTACGGGCCTCAAACGCTATCTGTTCTACCAGATCTTTTACCAATCCGTCGGCTTCAACAGTTACTTTTTGTTCGGGGGTAACCAATGCTTCCTGCTGGGTTATTTTGCGTGATATTTCTATAGAGCGCGGATAGTGCGTTAATATCTGGCTTTCTATCCTGTCTTTCAACGGCGTTACGATAGAACCGCGGTTGGTGTAATCTTCCGGGTTGGCGGTAAATACAAACTGGATGTCAAGCGGCAGGCGCAGTTTAAAGCCGCGTATCTGTATATCGCGCTCCTGCAAAATATTAAAGAGCGATACCTGTATGCGTGCCTGCAGGTCGGGCAGCTCGTTTATAACAAATATGCCGCGGTGTGCGCGCGGTATCAATCCAAAATGGATCACACGTTCGTCCGAATAGGTAAGCTTCATAGTGGCTGCCTTGATGGGGTCAACATCGCCGATCAGGTCGGCAACGGTTACATCGGGCGTAGCCAGCTTTTCGGTGTAGCGTTCGGAACGGTGCAGCCATGCAATGGGCGTGTTGTCGCCTTTGGCAATCACCTCGTTATGCCCGAACCATGATATCGGCGCCAGCGGATCGTCAAATAGTTCAGAGCCCTCAATATAAGGCACATATTCGTCCAGCAGGTTTACCAGCAGGCGCGCAATACGTGTTTTAGCCTGTCCGCGTAAACCCAGCAGCAAAATATTGTGACGGGAAAGAATAGCAGTTTGCAAATCAGGAATTACCGTATCCTCAAACCCGATAATGCCCTCAAATCCACCTTCGTGTTGTTTTAATTGCGCTATCAGGTTGGCCCGCAGTTCATCTTTTACAGACCTGCTGCGGTAATCCGTTTTCTTTAATTCGCCTAATGTTTTTATTTCGAGTTTGTTCATGTTTTGTTTTTAGTCCGGAAGTCCGCAAGTCGGTAAGTCCGGAAGCTTTTAATGTTTGAATTTTTGCCACAGATGTTCCTACTATCTTTTTACTTTCGGACTTTCGGTCTTCCCGACTTCCGGACTATCTGACGGTCCTTCTCCTGTTCCTGATATAATCTTCAAAAATGTATTCGCCTAAGCCGTTCAACGAGCTATAGAAAGCCTTGCCGCCATTTGTTTCGGTAAACTTGCGTACAAACTGTTGCAGGTAAGGATCTTTGGCTATCATAAACGTGGTGATGGGTATCTTCAACCGCTTGCATTGTGCTGCCATGTTGAGCGTTTTGTTCACCACTTTCCTGTCGAGGCCGATGCTGTTCTTGTAATAACGGGTACCTTCCTTCAGGCAGGTAGGCTTGCCGTCGGTTATCATAAATATCTGCTTGTTGTGCGTTTTACGCCTACGGAGCAGGTCTGTAGCCAGTTCCAAACCGGCATACGTATTGGTATGGTACGGGCCAACCTGCAAATAAGGCAGGTCTTTTAGATTGATCGGCCATGCATCATTGCCAAAAACCACAATGTCGAGTGTATCCTTCGGATATTTGGTGCGGATAAGCTCGGCCAGGGCCATGGCTACCTTTTTGGCGGGCGTTATCCGGTCCTCGCCGTAAAGAATCATGGAGTGCGATATGTCTATCATCAGCACGGTTGAGGTAAGGGTTTTATAGTCCATCTCCTCCACCTCCAGATCGCGCTCGGTCATCATAAAATCACCTATACCATGGTTTACCTGGGCATTGTGGATTGATTGCGTCATATCAATCTGCTCCAGGCTGTCGCCGAACTCAAACTCGCGTCGTTCGGCATTTTTTTCATCGCCCTGGCCGGATTGCGGCGAGCGGTGATTGCCCTTGCCTGATTTTTTTAGTTTGCCGAATATCTCTTCCAGCGCCGATTGGCGAATGCTTTGTTCTGTTTTTGCTGTTATACGGAAGCCGCCGCTTTGCTGGTCGTCGTCGAGGTAACCTCTTTGTTTAAGGTCTTCAATAAAATCACCCATGCCATAATCGTCATTGGTGATGTTGTATTGCTTATCGAGCTCGTTCATCCATGCCAAAGCTTCGCCGGCATCGCCTGATGTGTAATTAAGCAATTCAAGAAATAGTTTGAGCAATTCGTCGAAACCGCCTTTGGGGATATCGTTGGGCTTAAATTTGGAAAATCCAAAACCGCGCATATTATACCTTTCTGATATAAAGTAACGCATAAATTTCGGCAAAAGTTTCGCATAGGTAGATGCAGGGCCGAATTTTTAGCTAAGGATGACAAAACCAGACCATGAACCCATCCCAAACCCCCTCTCATAAAGGGAGAGGGGGCAAGTAAAGCGGTCCGTTAACGCCTTACTTATTTTTTATCCATCTTATGTTTTCCCTTAAATATAGAGATGGATGCCGGTCAGAACCTTACAGTAAATTCCGGCGGGATGAGCAACCACAAAGCTTGTATGTTATAACTACTATAATTGTATATTTCCCATTACATTGTTACAATAAAACAGATACCCGATTACATTAATCTGCCTGCAAACGGGAATGCTTTACAACCACGTTTGCAGACCCGAATACATAGCTTTTTTTGTAACAACTATCGCAACGGTATCTTTTTATCGGCAGCCAAAACAAAAATGTTTTGACCAGTACGCCTCTTTTGGCGCGGGTATCAAGCCTGCCAACGCCACATCGACGACATTTTTTCTTTTCCATTATTATTGGATCCATAACAATGTTATTTCATTTGTGTTAATTGGTAGTTGATTTAGCTTAGGGTAAAGTTAAGGGCGGATTGTACGATATGCATCAACAAACAGGGGGACAAAAGGTGGACAAATGCCTGTTTTTTTGCTGTTTTGAGGCAAAAAAGTCCCTGTTTTATGAAAAGTGCAAGTTTAATCTGTTTATTTTACCGTAACCAGGTCTGTTTTTTTGTTTTTGTTTTAAGCAAAAAGCAGATCAGTCGGTTTCGGCTCCTATTGCGGTTTGGATATCCATTTTTTTGCGTAACCGTTGTTTGGCTTTCTTTATACCTTCAACCGTTATACCCAGCATATTGGCCATTTCGGCATTGTTGAGGCCGAGTTTCATTAATGTTATAATACGGGTATCGGTAGTTGAAAGCGTAGGGTTTTGCTTACTAAGGCTTACAAAGAAACCCGGGTACACTTTTGAAAAAAGACGTTTAAATTCCGTCCAGCTCTCATCCGTCATGATATGCGCCTGTAAGAGTTTCTCCAGGTGACCTGCATCCGTCTTATTTGCCGATTGTGTGCTTAACTTTTCAATTTCCTGTTTAAAGTTTTCTATCAGTACATTTTTCTGACGTATGTTTTCGGTGAACTTATGCAACGCTATCCGGGCATTTTTTAGCCGTTCATCAACCACCCGTTTTTCGGCCAAAAGCAGTTCCTTATCTTTTTTGCTTTTCAGGCGCTGGCGATTATAGACCAGAACCAAGATGATGAGCAACAGCATTAATACAGCAATACCCGCATTTGTTTTAACATTTCTTATCCGGGCGTCTGTTGCAATTTTGCTAAGCTCGCGTAAGCGTTCATCGGCCTCGTATTGCATTTGTATGCGTTGTATGGCCGCCAGGTTATCACGTTTGGTCAGGCTGTCTTTATAGGTTTCATATATTTCCCGGTATTCAACAGCTTTTTTTGGCAGACCGGTTTCTTCGTACAATTTCGATTTGAGATCGTAAAAGGTGGTCAGGCATTTTAAAATATCTTCACCGCTACTTTTTAGCAGAATAATAACCGTATCCAGTTGTTTGCCGGCCAGTGAAGTGTTTTTATAATCGAGGTTGATTTTTACCAGGCGCAATAAGGCAATGGCCGCATTTTGCTTTTCGTTAAACTTAAGGGATGTGGTATAATCAGTTTCGATAAAGGGTATTGCCTTTGGATATTGTTTTTCCAGAAAATAACAGGAGCCGATATTGCCTTTTGCTATGCCTATCCATGCGGTATCCTTAGTAGCTATAGCCATATTGAGCGACTGCCGAAAATGATCTATTGCCGTTTGGTACTGCTTGCGGTTACGATAAATAAGGCCCAAGGTATTCATATAACTGGTGCGGTCGCGGGTAAGCGGTTTGGAGTATAAAAGCGCCTGCTCTATCATCGGCTTTGCATTGTCGAAATCGCCGAGTTTATAATAAAAGTAACCTATGTTAAGCAGATACTTATCAATCTCGGGTACATTGCCTAACCCTACCTGTTTAAATTCCTCCAACGACCGCAGAAAATATCTGCAGGCATCGTTATAACGCCTGTTGATGGTGAAATAAACAGCAATATTGTTCAACGCGATGCCGTCTTCGGCCGTCATGTTGTTTTTCTCGGCAAAATCAATAGCATTCAGGTAATAGGCGGTGCTTTTGGAGTTAAGGGTTTCCTTTACCGAATAGTAATCGGCCCGCATACCATACACCGCCCATTGCAGCCGCTTGTCAGTCCACTCGCCGGCCTGGTTATACAAACGGCCGAGCATAGCCATTGTAAAGGCTTCGGGCATTTTCCTTAAATTCTTTTTATAGATGGCTGTTGCACTGATTGCCCGCTGTGGTTCTGCAATTTGCGGAAGCTTATCAAACAAGTGTTGAAGTGTATCCGGCATAGCCGCGCACGAAGTTTTAATGCCTGTAATAAGAAAAATTATTACAGGTATTATCCGTTTTAAAAATTTCAAACAGCCTTTTATGGCATGTAAACAATTTTTGTTTGATGTCACAAGTTTAACCGCAAAAATAGCCTGGTAAATGCCAGTGATAAATTAATTAGATATGGGCGAAGATAAATCGGATAGAAAAGAGTCGGAACTTAAAATACAATGCTAAAAATAGCAATTAAGCATCCAACATTGTTATCGGAAATATATTTCAAGTAGTTATTACGTTATAGTATAAATACGGAATCAATCAAAATCGAGATTGAACCGCTTTCTGAGTTCAATAAGCTGCGGATTTTTGGCTGCCATGTGCTGATATTTTTCCTGGTTGGTATAAGGGCGTTTGGTTACTACCTGTTCATCAATACGCGAATTTACTTCTATGCTGAAATTTTTGAGACTGGTGCGTAAAAAGTTGAGCAGGTAAGGCCTTTCTGCCTTAAACAGGTTTTCCTGCACCTTGTTACCAACTACCACCTCAAATTCGTATGGTTTCAGCATAACAGGGGCGGAAGCGTTAAATACACTTAATACGTTATGTTTGCCTTCGGCCTTTACTTTGGCCGAGTAATCAGACCAGTATTTCAGGAAGCTGTCGGTTGTAAAATCTTCCCTGTCATCGCCTTTTAGGTAGGGGTCATCTTCTTCCTCCTCCTCAATAGCTTTGCCTAAGTCTTTCAGAGAGGGGATCTTTATTGATGTTGCTGCCGAATGTTGGTTGGGGATAAACACCTTTGGCTTTTCGGCCACAGGCGCGGGTTGCGGACTGTTTACCGGCGCATTGGCAACCGGAACCTGTTCTTTTTTGCCATAAGCCACCGGAGCATCGCTTAATACAGGGGTGCTTTCGGCTTTAGGAGCGGGCGCGTTTGGGGCTATTGTTGCTGAGGTATCAGGTTTTTTTTTTAATTGCCCTTCGGACATTGCACCGGCCGGATTAGCCGCCAGGTTGAACGCCGACCCGAGATAACACATTTTGAGCAAAGCCAGTTCTACCTGTAACCGCTGATTTTTGCTGAGCTTATAACTGAGATCGCACTGGTTGGCGATGTTCATGGCCGAAAGCAGGAACGACACTGACGATGCCTGCGATTGCTGCAGGTATTTTGCGCGGATGCCTTCGCTCACTTCCAGTAAACGCAGGGTAGCCGCGTCTTTACCAACCAGCAGGTTGCGGAAGTGTTCGGTAAGGCCAGATATGAAGTGCGCTCCGTCGAACCCTTTTGATAATATCTCGTCAAACAGTACCAGCGTAGTAGAACTATCTTCTTTCAGCAGGCTGTCGGTTACGTTAAAATAATAGTCGTAGTCGAGTATGTTCAGGTTATCAATAACCGATCTGTAGGTTACGTTGGCGCCTGAAAAGCTCACGATCTGGTCGAACATCGACAGGGCGTCTCTTAAGCCGCCATCAGCTTTCTGGGCGATAATGTGCAAGCCGTCAGGCTCGTATTTGATGTTTTCTTTTTGGGCTATGGATGCCAGGTGCGACGCCATATCCTCAACCCGGATGCGATTGAAATCAAATATCTGACAGCGGGAAAGGATGGTGGGCAATATTTTATGCTTTTCGGTGGTCGCCAATATAAAGATGGCGTAATGGGGCGGTTCTTCCAGCGTTTTCAGGAACGCGTTGAAGGCCGCCTGCGAGAGCATGTGCACCTCATCAATGATATATACTTTATAGCGTACGGCCTGGGGCGGGATGCGTACCTGGTCTATCAGGCTGCGGATATCGTCGACAGAGTTATTGGATGCCGCATCGAGCTCATGTACGTTGAATGAATTGCCATTCATGAACGACCGGCATGAATCGCACGTGCCGCAGGCTTCGCCATTGGACTGCAGATTGGTGCAGTTAATGGTTTTTGCCAGGATGCGCGCACACGTTGTTTTACCTACCCCACGTGGCCCGCAGAATAAAAATGCCTGCGCCAGCTGATTATTTTTGATGGCGTTTTTAAGCGTATTGGTGATATGCTGCTGACCTACAACGCTTTCAAAAGTGACCGGGCGATATTTACGGGCCGAAACTATAAAATTATCCACAAGTGCTAATATAATGAGAAATTACCGATTTGAAATAGCCCGGCCGGATTGTGGAAAAATGGATGGCCCGATGTAGCGCCATCATTAAATAAAACGTAATTTACTTGCATGAAGACCTTATCACTTTTATTACTCGTAAGTTTATTGTTTACAACAGCTTATGCGCAGGATACCGCTAAAGTGCATCACTCTAAACTTACCTTGCACCAGTTGTGGCGAAGCATGCTTTACGGACCCCAGGAAATGAATCGCTTCCGCAGGCATGAGGATTCGCTTATCCGGCCAACGCTACCACCTGAAGGGCATCATCCGGCTGTGTATATTGACGGCGAGGTTGGTTACGCGTTTTTGGGCATACATGGTTTTGAAAGCAGTGCCGCCATCAATTACCAGGGCGATGGCGATGGAATGTTTACTTTGAAAGGGCTAAATATTTCGGCTTTCAAGTCATCTGATAATCCATACAACAAAAACCGGCTTATAATTATTGATGATATTAAAACTAACAGTCTTGACCAGGTGGCCCTGCTATACGGCAAACGTCTGGTAGACCGTACCCATCAGCAAGCCTTTAATTTCTCGGCTGGTATAGCCATCGAGTCGCGGTATTTTTATTATTATAGCTTTAGCCCGAATTCGCAAACACGCTATCAGCATGCCGCAACGTATCCGGGCGTTCCTTTAGAAGCGAACTATCAGCTCTTCTCGCGCAGATTTGGCGCGAGTTTCAACTTTAAGGTATCAGGCGATATATCAAAGTACAGTTTTGCAAGCGTTGGCGTTGCGCTGGGGCTTGGGTACCATTATAAAAACTGAAGGGAGATGACGGGTTATTAAAACCCGTCATCCTCCGGAAGATGGTCGTCGTCTTCTTCCTCAAACTCATTTTCATCGGCTTCTATTTCATAGAAATCGTTGTTGTCGTTTAGCTCGTCTTCGAAGTCTTCGTCTTCTATCTCGTCCCAGCCTTCATCTTCGTCTTCATCGTCCCAATCGTCTTCGCCGCCGGGTAATTGCAAGGTTACATCCTCGTAAGCCTTGTCGGTTTCAATATAGTCTAAATACATGGTTATACGGATTTTTGGTTGCTCTTATGCTAAATAGTTCATGTCCTCTTCGGTCAGTTTAATGCTGGCAGCCTGCATGTTCTCTGCAAAATGTTTCAGCGAGGAGGTGCCCGGTATAGGCAGTATCCACGGCGAGCGGTGCAGCAGCCAGGCTATGTTCGCTTGCACTTCGCTAATATTATATTTTTTAGCGATAGTGGCAATACGTTCATCTTTTTTTGGCATTGATAAAAATAACGAAAAATAAGGCACCAGCGGTATGCCATGTTTTTCGCAAATATCCAGCACTTCTTCGCCGCCGTGGGTGGTGCCAAACTGCGAGTCAAAGCTGCTGCGTTGCGCATGGCCATACATATTTTCTACGGTAGCTATTTCGCCCATTTTCATAGCTGTTTCCAGCTGCTCGCGGCTAACGTTGCTTACGCCTACGTGCAATATTTTACCTTCCTTCTGCATCTCGAACATGGCACCCATCGATTCCTCGAACGGCGTTTGGCTTCGCACGCCAAAGCTGCGGAAGTGCACTAATTGTACCTGCTCAATTTTTAAAGTGCGCAGGTTGTTATCAATGCTTGCGCGAAGTTGGTGTGGTTTATTATAAGGTATCCAGCTTTTATCGGGTTTGCGTGCGCCGCCTACCTTGGTGCAGATCACCAGATCGGCAGGGTAGGGATGCAGTGCTTCGGCTATAAGGCGGTTGGTAACGTCTTCGCCGTAGTAGTCGGCGGTATCTAAAAAGTTCACGCCGCTTTCAATAGCCTGCTTTAATATCCGTAAGGCTTCGGGGCGGTTTGGCGGTTCGCCGTAAATGCCTTCGCCGGTAAGGCGCATGGTGCCGTAGCCGGGGCGGTTTACGGTACGCGGGTGCGCGCTGTTAGCGGCAATGGTGATGGTAGACGGGATGTTCATAAGGAATTGATGTTAGAAGCAACAAAGTTAAATCAACAGCCACATTTAACAAGTATTGTATTATAAAAACTCTATCCCGGTTATTTCTTTTACTTTATAGTAGCCTTTGGCTTGCGGCAGGTAAACCTCTAATTCATGCCAACTGATCTTAATTTTTTTTCCTATCAGGCCGCTGGTACTGTTCATGAATTTTTCTGAATTGGGAAATTGTTCTAACCAAAGGAATGACCTTTCGTAGCCGGCATCATTTATTACTATATAATTGAACCCCTTTAATTCAATTCGTTTAAATGTGCCTGATGTGGTATTTTTAACTTGCTCCTTGCGTTTTTCAGCCATTACTGTAGCCAGCTTCATAAAGTTACTGCACTTCATCACCATTAAGTCTTTAGCGAGATCGACACCAAGTTTTTCCATGTCTGGAGTGCTGTTCATATCGAGATGACGTTCTTCCGAAAGCTGTTGAAGCAGGTCGAGATAGTTATTGATACATTGCGTATACAGTTGTTCAGCTTCGGCAGCATTAGTGGCCTTTGAAACATCTACCCGGCTGACACTTGCACACAGGCTGTCGGCCAAACGTTGTTCGAGCGGGCTGGGTTTGGTTTGCGCTTTTGAGAATTGCGCTGCTGCTATAAATAATACAGCAGATAATAGTTTTTTCATTAATGTGGGTATTAGATTGATGCCATTAAGATACATTTAAATATGCTTTGAAAAAATAAATATTATTTCTATTTTTGCATCCCCGTTTAGTGCGGGTAAATAGTTAAAAATCAAAGTAAAAATGCAACAGTACGAAATCGTGATCGTTCTAACCCCGTTGCTGTCAGAAGAAACTGCTAAAGAGGCAAATGCCAAATTCAGCAAGATCTTAACCGATGGCGGAGCCGAAATTGTCCAGGAGGATAATTGGGGTTTGAAGAAATTAGCGTACCCTATCCAGAAAAAAACTACAGGGTACTATCACTTAACTGAATTCAAGGCTCCGGGTGAATTAATTAACAAATTGGAGGTTGAATTGCGCCGCGACGAGCGCGTTTTGCGTTTCCTTACCATTGCTTTGGACAAACATGCCATTGCTTACAATGAGAAAAAACGCAGTGGTGCCTTCAATCAGAAAAAAGCAGCTAAAACAGAGGAGGCAGCAAGCTAATGGCAAACGAACAAATTAAATACGTTACTGCTCCCAAGGTGGAGGATAACCGTAAGAAATACTGCCGCTTTAAAAAGAACGGTATCAAGTATATCGACTACAAAGACGCGAACTTCCTTTTGAAATTCGTTAACGACCAGGGTAAAGTATTACCACGCCGTTTAACCGGTACTTCATTAAAGTTCCAGCGCAAAGTTGCACAGGCTGTTAAGCGTGCACGCCACATCGGTTTATTACCTTATGTTACAGATTCATTAAAATAATCGGAGGTAAAAAATGGAAGTTATTTTAAAACAAGACGTAAAAAACCTGGGTGATAAAGACGATATCGTAAGCGTAAAACCAGGTTATGGCCGTAACTACCTTTTACCTAAAGGTTATGCCATACTGGCAACTGAAAGCGCACGCAAAGTTTTGGCTGAAAACCTGAAACAGGCTCAGTTTAAACAGGAAAAGATCCGTAAGGATGCTGACGCTATAGCTGCTAAACTGGAAGGTGTAAAACTGACCATCGGTGCAAAAGCAGGCGAAACAGGCAAGATCTTCGGTGCCATCAATACCATACAGGTAGCTGATGCCCTGAAAAAAGAAGGTTTTGATGTTGACCGTCGCCGCATTACTTTCGACGAAGAGCCAAAATTTGTTGGTGAATACACCGCAAACATCAACCTGCACAAAGAAGTGAAGGTTAAGGTTCCGTTTGAAGTGGTAGCTGAGTAATTAGCATAAGCACTTAAAATATAAAGGCGTTCTGTGAAAACAGGACGCCTTTTTTGTTTTTGTATATTAACCACAGAGAGCACAGAGATTTACGCAGAGGGCACAGAGAAATAGTATGGTGTTTCTGTTCTTGCAGTTCTATGAGCGGGATAGAAACTTACAAGTTTTAATTCGGATAATAATTGGTTTTAAATAGCCTCATTGAAGGCTTTGCCGTTTTGTGGAAGCTTAATGGCTCACAAAGGAGATCAGCAGTTGCCTCTCCGGGCCCTCTGCGTAAATCTCTGTGCTCTCTGCGGTTAAATCTACACCGGAAAAATTGTACATTCGCCATACGATCACAATGGCGCGGAAATCATCACCATCAAAAAAAAGTCGCAAGTTACACCGTTCCGGTTTCTGGCGTTTGGTTTTATATGTCCTTAAACTTATTGTTATCCTGTTTTTTGGCATCAGTATTTTATGGGTGCTGCTTTACCGTTTTGTAAACCCGCCAGTTACTTTGCTTATGATCCAGAGAGGATTTGAGCGAAAATCTGCCGGAAAAGGCTGGAAAATAGACAAAAAATGGGTTGATTTTGATGATATTGCCGACGTTGTAAAGCGTGCCGCCGTAGCCTCGGAAGATCAGACCTTTCTGGAAAACCACGGCTTTGATTTTAAGGCAATGGAAAAGGCGATAGATAAAAATGCGCATAGCCACAAGCTGATGGGCGGTAGTACCATATCGCAGCAAACGGCTAAGAATATTTTTTTGTGGCCGGGAAGATCATATATCCGTAAGATATTTGAGGCTTACTTTACCGTCCTCGAAGAAGTATTCTGGAGCAAAAAACGCATTATGGAGATGTACCTGAACGAGATAGAAATGGGTGATGGTATTTACGGCATTGAAGCGGCTTCAGAATATTATTATCATAAACATGCGTCGCAGTTAACCGCACATGAGGCTGCCGCTATTATTTCCATCTTACCCAATCCGTTAAAATGGTCGCCAATTGATCCAAACGAACGTGTACAGCACCGACAGCATTTTATCATGCGCAATATGCGCAGGCTTGGCCCGCTTGATTTTTAGAGTCATCCCACTTATAGGTCTCATTGTTTTTTACAAGTAATAACTTCAGAAATAAACAAATAAGTAGTTTATATATATAATGTATATAGTTACTATATATATACATATATGTCTTGTGTTTATTAATTGTTTATAAATGATTAACTAAGGCGAATTATTTGATGTTTATTTAATTTCCATGAATTTTCTTATCAATCGGATTAAAGTTTAATTCGCTCATTTTTAAGATGATATATTAAAATAAAAAATATCTATTGTTTTTTATAAACGCCATTACTTATCATTGCAGCGCAAATTTTAATAAAAACTAAACTTTATTACATGAAAAAACTCCCTTTATTATTGGCTGTGGCCATGCTATGGTCATGCAACAAAGAAATGCAAACGAGCCCTGCTAAGAAGGCTGTAAGTATGCCGGCAAAAGGAAAAACAACACTATTTTCTGGCGATGGCAGCACAGATTTGGCAGGTTATGGATATGATGTTACGGGTCAGTACGGAAACGCCAGTGCTGGAAGGTTTCAAGTAATTGACATTGCAAGGTTGCAGCATGATTATCCAGGCCGGGTTGAAATCGATAATACTACTGGTCAGGTTGGTATGCTTAATTCAGGCCAGGATGCTTCAACGTATTCTTCAACCTTATCTGCTAAGCTAACAGCAACCGTAGGTTTAAAAGTATTTGGTGGTACACTTACAGCATCCTACACAGGTACAAATACGTATTCATCGAATTTTGTCTATTCAAGTTACGATCTTAAAGTTCAGGAAAAAGAAGTTAAAATAAACGCCCCGGCATCATTACTGCAAAATTATTTAACTGCATCTTTCGTGTCTGACCTGCAAACACAAACACCTGATTATATTATTAGCCATTACGGAACGCATATCCTTACAGATATTATGCTTGGCGGCAAGCTTGAAGCCATTTACCAGTCTGAAACGACAAGCTCTAACAAAACTACCGCAGCAGAAGCAGGCTTATCAATTAATGTTGGTAAGGTATTTAACCTGAATACTGGTGTTAATTACAATTCAACCGCTACCGCAAATAATTTCGGCGAATCGCTACATTATGCAACCTATGGCGGCGATCCATCCAAAAGCCTGGTTGGTAGCATCGCTATAGGCTCAACAACTCCGCCTACTGTTGATATATCAACTTGGCAAAGCAGTTGTACCCCGTCAAATGCACAACTTGTTGATATAGCGCAGAATGGGTTAATTTCCCTATCGGACTTAATTGCCGACTCAACAAAAAGCGCTGCAATAAAGTCGGCTATAAACACATATTTATCAAATAATCAGGTTAATGATATTGTAACTAGTACAAATACCTATCCGTTCCCAAGTTGGTATTCAACAAAATCATGGAATTACGTCTATACTATGGACCCACTAACGTTTACTAAAATTGGTATAAACGACAATAAACCAATTTTAACAGTAGGCCAGGCTATATATTCACCGAATGGCTATTATAAGCTGACTCTGCAGCAAGACGGAAACATGGTGCTTTATAGAGGTAACGGCAGTGGTTCATGGACCGGTATATGGGACTCTCAAACTGTTGGCAAAGCCTCAAACCATGTACAATATCAATCTGATTGTAATCTGGTTATTTACAATTCAAGCAATCAAAGCATGTGGGGCGATAACATTTATGACGTTAACGGTTCTATTTTTAGATATAGCAGTTACAATCTTTCAACTGATAATCTGCCATTCTTTGCCATGCAAAATGACGGTAACCTCGTTGAATATTGGCCGGCTTACACATCAGATAGTCATCAGTTTGTATATATCTGTTTTGCTGCTACAGATACCGGTCAAGGTAATAATAGCCCTCATCACGGCAATCTGCATACGTTTACAACAGCCTTTAGATATGCGCAGGGCAGTTATTTCGTATCTCAATAAAATCAATCTTTTATATAATTTCCATACAATTAATTAAGATAGAAGGAAAAAACGGCAGGCTCATTGCCGTTTTTTCCTTTTTTATAATAAGGAAAGATCGAAAATCACAGCTTTGGCTATCCTCCGGGAAATATTTCAGAGCCAAAAAGCATTATAGAAAATGTTGGTTTGCTTAAATGGTTGCCTATCGAACCAAACGAACGTGTACAGCACCGGCAGCATTTTATCATGCGCAATATGCGCAGGCTTGGTCCGCTTGATTTTTAAATTTACTGCACTGCCGGCAGGGCCGGAGCCGGAGTGATTGCCGTATAGGTTTGGAGCTGTTTTATGGCTTTCATCACATCAGGTTCGTTTTTTGATAGGGTTGTTGTATCCGCTTTGCTATAGAATGACAGAATATTTCCCCGCATATCAGGCGACGTTTCTTTGAAATTGTCTTTTTGCAACTTCAATATCCAATCTTTATAGGTATCGGCGGTGAGCTTATATTCATATATTGCCGTGGGCTTGCCGGTATCATAGTCTATATTAATAAGCTTCAGTTTATTTTCGCTTTGCAGTTTCAGATCAATGGTGTAATGATAAAGCGTACTATCCATGCTCGTGGCAAAAAGTTTTTCGCCTTCCGGCCCCGGGTAAATAAACTTTAGCTTTTTAAGCGGGCCTATCTTGGGTAATATCCTTATTATGAATGCTACAAACCGTGCCGAAAATTTAGGTTGGGTGTAATCGGTGCCATATTCTTTCTGAAACATGCGCCGGTTCATACGGTACTTAAATTTCTCGCGTGTTATGCCTGCATTTCCTTTTCGTATGTCGTTTTTCTTCAGGTGCCATGCCCGCCCTGTCATCGCGGGGAAAAGATCGCGTACACCCCATCTAAAAGTGGCTACCGTTGCGGAATATTTGGGGAACATCTCCGCCAGGCTTTCACCATAAGTTTTTTGGAATGCTGTTGCAAGCAAAGCGCTGTCTATGCTGAACCCGATAAAATCGTGATAAGCTGTTGATGCATAGTTGCCTTTTGCGGTTTGTAAAACGTCATAAGCAAGCTCTGTACGTGAATGGGAGGTATGGTCGTCGCCGTAAGTGATAACCGTGCCGAACTTTCGTTCGAGCTTGGGATACAACAGCGGTACTGTTTTGTTAGTGGCGAGAGAATGGCCATATTCATCGGCCAGGTAATGTGAAAGCACTCCTAAGGCAAAAGCATATTGGTCGAGATTTTGTTCATCATTGATCAGTTCCATTACAAAATCGCCGGTACGTACATAATGCAGCAGGTTGGTAAAATACGGGTCGCCGAAAGGCATATAGCCCATATCAGGCACCAGGCAGCCCCCGTAAGCATAAGCATGCGCTTTCTTCAGGTCATCATCTGTTGCGTTAGGGTATTTAGCAAGTAACATTGGCTTCAGGCTTTTGTCCCACGCCGCGTCAATAATCGCTTCATGCGCTAAAATGGAGAATGCTTTGGTGCGGGTAGGGATCAGCACCAGGCTGAGCCCTAAAAGAAAAAAAGCAAAAGACAGGCTAAAAGATCGTTGTAACTTCATGGCAGTTTGATGAGGATACAACATGTTTTTTTTAAAAAAGTTTCTTTGTGGTATTAAATCGCCCTTATTTCCGGTACTTCCACATCCTCGATTTGCCTTCTTCCATCATCTCCATGGCCTCGTTAAGGCGTTTTTCGCGGGTAGTGTCGGTTTTGGCTTCAACTATCCACTCCACATATTCTTTTTTGTGTGACGGGCTGAATTTTTCGAAAGTCTCTTTCGCTTTAGGATGTTCGTTAAGCCTGCTGATGAAATAATCCGGAATCACCAGCTCTTTCTTTTCGGCAGGTACTTTTTTTACAGGCGGCGCTTTTTTATCGCTTTCGTTTATTTTGATGGTTTGCAATATAAAGTCTTTCAGCGCCTCATCACCCGGAAGGTCGGTTAGCGTATACACCCGGCCAAAACTGCCTGCGGCGGTATCTTCGCCCGGATTAAGTAAATGGTGGGGATCATCCAAACGACTGGCTTTCCAAAAGCCAAATGCGCAATGTTGCTTAAAGGCCGCCATCATGCAAACCGGACCTTTATATTCAAAAAAAGGCATCCCCCATTTTACAGTTTCGGTGAGTTGAGGCGATGTTTCATGCACTACCTTTCTGATATGCTCCAATATAGGCTTTGCAAAGGGCGCGGCTTTTGCTATATAAGCGTCGATGCGCTCGTCAAATTGTTGTTCCATATCTTAAAGGTAAAGAATCAGAAAGCAAGAGTCAAGAAGCAAGAAAAACCATTTGGGTGAGTAGTAAATAAGCGAAACCAAACTGGCGAAGTTTTCAAAACTTCGTCGGTGTCTAAATGCGGAGCCAAGAAATTAT
>JBQCIS010000189.1:0-28750 GCA_051953515.1 Mucilaginibacter sp. | reverse complement strand
AAACCTGTTTCAGTCGGTACCAGGTTCTTCTTTTCGCGTACTATGTATTTACGGGTTAAGAGTGTTTCAATAATAGCGGCACGTGTGGCCGGTGTGCCAAGGCCGCTGTCTTTCATCGCTTCGCGCAATTCTTCGTCTTCAATATCTTTTCCTGCGGTTTCAAGCGCTTTTAGTAAACTGGCTTCGTTATATAAGGGTTTCGGTTTGGTTTGTTTTTCGAGCACTGCTTTATTAAGGATGGGTAAATCTTCACCCTTTATCACCTTTGGCAAGGTGGCGTTTTCCTCGTCCTTTTTCTCCTCATCTTTATCATTAAAAACCGCCCGCCAGCCGGGTGTTTGAATCACTGTACCGCTGGCTGTAAATTTTGATCCTGATACGACCGTTATTTTCGTGATCTCCTTGATACAGTCCTGATGAAAGGCTTCCAGCATTCGCCCGGCAACCATATCGTAAACAGCCTGCTGATCTGGCGTAAGCTGGTAGGGTGCCACGCCGGTAGTCAATACCGCATGGTGATCAGTCACCTTTTTTGCGTTTACGCTTCGTTTGTTCAATTTAGCATCGGAAAGTAAGATCGCCTGTTTACTAAAGATAGGGTGGTCGGTCAGTTTGCTGATCAGGCTGGGTACTTCAGCAAAAACATCATCGCCAATGTACCGGCTGCCGGTACGGGGGTAGGTAACCAGTTTTCCCTCGTACAGGTTTTGTAAAATACCTAAAGTTTGGTCGGCAGTAAAGCCTTTGCGTTTATTAGCTTCCTGTTGTAAACTACTCAGGTCGTGCAGAAGGGGGGGCGGTTCCTTACGCGGTTTAGCCTCAACGCTTTGGATATGACCGGTTGCTTCAATCGCATCTAATACGGCCTGTGCTTCTTCTTTTGTTGGATAGCTCTTTTCTGATATTGCCCTGAATGGCTGACCATCTTTGTCCGGCTGTATTGCCACCTGGTAATAGGGCTGCGGCACAAAATTCTTGTTCTCCAGGTAACGGGCGCAGATCATGGCCAGCGTTGGCGTTTGCACCCGGCCCAGCGACAATACACCTTTGTTACCTGAGGCCAGGCTGAGCGCTTGTGTGGCATTCATACCCACCAGCCAGTCGGACTGTGAACGGCAATGCGCTGAGTTGAACAAGGTGTCATAATCTGAACCCGGCTTTAAATTCCGGAATCCTTCTTTAATAGCTTCATCTGTTTGCGATGATATCCATAGCCGCTTAAAAGGCTTTTTGCACTTGAGATAATAATAAATATAACGAAAGATCAATTCGCCCTCACGCCCGGCATCTGTCGCCACGATAATTTCTGTAGCCTCATCAAACAACTTGGCAATAATATCGAGCTGTTTTTTTGCGCCCGGATCGTCCTTACCGTCTTTTTTACGAACCGATAATTTGAATTTCGGGGGCAACATGGGCAGATTTTGCACACTCCAGCCATAATAGCCATATTCCTGCGGCGCAGCCAGTTGCAGTAAGTGCCCGAACGCCCAGGTGAACGTATAGCCTTTGCCCTCTATATAACCGTCGTGCTTGGTGGTGGCGCCAAATACTTTGGCAATTTCACGACCTACAGATGGTTTTTCGGCGATGATTACTTTCATGGTTAAACGGCGAATGTAAGGAACACGCAGGTTTACGGCAACGGTTGTTGATTAATTGTCATTGTTTAAAACTTAAACTCTTGAGCTTGCGACGCATAGAAAATTTAAGGAGACACAGATGTATTTACTTAAGGCCAGTTTGTATTTTTTGAACATGACTGAACGATTAGAAGCACAGGTACAAACGCGTATATTTCATTTGTGACATGGCAACAGAAAATTCGCCTAACAAACATTCGTTTTAACTAAACTCTTTAAAAAAGTATCAAATTATTGATTTTTAGCGAATTATGGCTGTAATCAAGCCCTGAACGGTTTTATTACAACCGGAAAAATATGATATTACCGGACTTCTTAGTCTTATTGGGCCTTTTTCAACGCTTTATTAAGATTGACCTTTAAAACTGTCCCTACCTGTATCCCTAATCCGTTTGTTGGTTTATCTGCTATTTTCCCTTCAAGGTCGAATAAACCTACTTCGGGCAAAATTGCCAGCACATCGTTGAAATTGTGCGTTAAGCCCACAGAACCGCCTATTGCACGGGCGTAATTTTGACTGCCAGCGCCGTAAGCTGTTACAATATAGCTTTCGGTATAGCGGGCGTTAAGTGTAAGCGAGGTAGATGCAGAAACATTTTCAGAGAATACCAGTGCGCCACCTGGCGACCATGCTGTTTTCGATTTGTTTTGTAATGTTACATACGCCAAACCTCCACCGCCTATTAAACTAAATTGCAAGGGTGAATTTTTAGAGGTTAACCTTATTTTTAAATCGGTAGCCGCTCCCAATGATGGCCCGGCACTCGAATACGGAAGTGGAACAGTACATAACCGGTAGCCGATATCGACCCCTTTAAATAACCCGACCCGGATGCCTGCATGCGCCAAAAATGGAGTAAAATTACTTGCAGATGGATTATTAATAAGGGTTAGCTGCGCGCCAGTTCCGCTGATAAATGCTGCCTGGCCGGGTTGTAGAGTTGCTGCCGACCCAAAGTTGAGTAACCATTGTGCATGGCTTACTTTGCAACTTAACAAGATCAGGAAAGTAAGAGTAATTATTTTTTTCATTGTGTGCAACAGTCAAAAAATAGAGATGCTTCAGATTCGGATTGATTTTATATAAAAAATCGAAGTTATCTAATTCAAATATACCAAGTCCAAGGATATTAGAGCTTATACTTAGTGAGGTTCAGTAATCAAATCATGTTCGGTAACGCCAGGCGACTTCAATCCAATAGTGATCAGTCGGCGACGATCTTTTCGTCTTTGACTTTTAGTTTCTTTGCCAGTTTTTCCTGTTTTTTTTCTTCGTCACCAAGAATAATACCCCAGGGTTTGAGGCTGTCAACGCGGTCGAAGATGATCTTGAGCACAGCGATAATAGGTATGGAGAGGAACATGCCGGAGATGCCCCAGATCATTTCACCGACCACGACGCCCAACACGGTGATGAGTGCATTGATCCGGACCTTTGAACCTACTACAAGCGGCAGGATGATGTTGCTGTCGATAAGATGCGTGGCTACAAAGGTAATCAGTACATAAATAACACGGCTGCTATCGGGCGATGTGCCCAGTGTGATGGTCGAGCTGATCAGCATAGCCGAAAAGATACCGAAATAGGGGATGAGGTTGAGGATGCCGGTGAGTAAGCCGAGCAAAACAGCATACTGGATGCCCAGCAGGTACAGCGTGAGGCTGACCGCCGTAGCGACGATAGTCATTTCAAAAAGCAACCCGATGATGTATTGGCGGATGATCATCTGCACCTGCTCAATGACCTCGTGCACCCGCTTTTTGTTTTCCTCAAGGAATACGGACTCCAGAAATTTTAAGATGAGCCTACGGTACAGCAAAAAGAAAAAAGTGTAAATAAACGTAAATACCAGAAACAGGAGGACCGACGATAAGGACAGGAGTGTTGAACCGACCAGGGCCGCATCTGGCGACGTGACTTTGCTGGTTGCAGCACTAACCACATTTAATTGCTTCCGGCGTGTCACTCCGAAGTGATCATATACCCAACCACGAAAGGTCCAGAGAGACCGGCTGATCTGTGCCTGAAACGCGGGCCAGTCTTTAACAAGGTCTGCGAGTTGCGAACCGATAATGTAAATCACCAGCGTGATGAGTGAGAGGAGCAGGATGACGGCAATCATAGACGCTGCACCTCTTGGCAAACGAATACGCGCCTCGAAGAACCGGGCCACCGGCATCAGCAGAATTGCAAACAGGCAGGAAAAGATCAGCGGCGAGAGGATCTCCTTAGCAAGTATGGCCAGAGTGCCCAGGGCAAAAAGGCTGAACAGGACACAGGCCAGTTTGATATAAAAGGGAAGACGGGTAAATGTTTTCAAGTCCATCAATCAAATTTTTGTTGCTTTTTAAAAGCGAAAGGTCCGTAAATTGTTTCAATATTTCAACCAACGACTATTGTCGGCGATACAAAAATGGAAATGCAGTGTTTTGGAAACAACCGGCATTGATGACCCTCATTATCTGATACTTTTAAAGATCTCGTCGTGCTTTATTAAGTTCGTAGTAAACGCCTGCTTCAGTCAGGCATCGATAAAACGCATTCGTTACTGGTATTTCGGGACTACAAAATAGAATGGGCACTGCCGCGGGGTAGGACGTTTGGGACAATAATATTTAAATTGGTTGATGTCCGGATCTGCTTATGGGCATTTTCCTGAAAGAAGTTTTGATTTGTTGCGCATATTAAGCCGACGGCCGCGTTGGATACGTGGCCAAACGAAATGCTTATATATAATGTTAAAATGCGGCGCGCAACTCACGTTGCAACTTAACATCTTTAATGGAGGTCAGTATGGCCCGTCCGCCATATTTTACCCATATCCGTGACCAGCGCTTTTTGTCAAACTTTAAAAACGTAACAAAAGGATTATCTTCGCGAAACCCGGCAAAAGCTTTACCGGTATACAAGAGCTCGAGGCCCTCTGACAATTCTGATTTCGTCATGGCGGTTGTTTTTATTATAAACGTTTAAATGTACGCAACGGTTTTTAAAAATAGCTCCCTTTTTGCCGGACGCCGCAACAACGACAGTGGATAGAATAATGCGTGCAAAAAATCGCACGGAAAGCAGCTTCCGTGAGGTTCGGCGCAAATTATTTTCACGGCGGCCCCCCGCACACAAAGATATGTTTAATAGACCACTTCTTTTACTACCACAGGCCCCAGCAATCCCGAAGATTCCAAACCACTATTCGGACCGGGGCCAAAAACAACAGGTCCGGTTTTACGCTGAGCGGCGGGTAACTTACTATCGCCAACAAGCCTGTTAAACCAGGTGTTTACTATTTTAATTTCCAGTTTGTTTACACCCGGCTTTATTGCTTTGGTAATATCAACCTGGTAAGGCGGTGTCCATGCGCCACCGAGTTCAATGCCGTTTACCGTTACTTTTGCAATTGCGCGCGCAAGGCCCAGGTCAATGATGTACCGGGAACCTTTATATACATTGTTTATATTAAATGTATTATGATACCATGCCGCACCAGAATAGTACTTAATGCTGTCGTTAGTACTTTTTGACCAGTCTGTTAAAGTATTGAATGTGACAGGTTCAGCAGGTCCGCGCATTTTACTGTCGAAGTTAACCGTCCATGGCTGTGTAATCTCAATCATTTCTTTAGCCATCGGGTAATTTAGTTTTGTGACATCACCCTTAACTCCATTCTTTTTAAAAACGATGAATGCACTTTCATAAGGTGCCAATTCAAGCGGTACGGTTGTAGTTGTACCATTATCACTAAAATTTGGCAGATCGCGTACACTGCCGTCAATTGCGTTCCACAATTGAGGACTTTCACCCGTTACGCGGAATGCACCTTCAATTTTAACTGTAGAAGTCTTTTGGTTGGATACAAAATACACATCGCCATCAGCCAGGTTCCGATGAATGAATAATATGGAATCGCTTTTGGTGATCTTTGCATCAGGCATAACTTTTACCTGGTCAAATGCTTCCTGCATGGTCATGTCACTTAACACCAACCCTTTGCCATAATGATGCACTTTTATGGTAGTGCCATTGATATCGCCCCAAAGCTCGTTAGCCATAGCTTTTACCTGCCTGTCAGCCATTGGATAATTCGCTAAACTCGGCGACCTGTCCGGTTTAGGGCCTAATACAACAGCGCCCTTACTTACCAGTTCCTTTATCTTTGCCAGCAATTCAGGTCGAATGGTTTTAAGCCTGGGCAACACCAGCAGGCTGTAGCTGATGCCATTTGGCAATACCAGTTTGCCGTTGCTCACTGTAAGGCTTTGCTTGATCACATCCCCATTAATATAATCGTAAGAATAACCCTGCGGTAGCGGCGGATCAGTTACGCCTGTCATTTTTGGGGCATCCTCACCGATGAAATAGGCAGCATCAGCAACGTATTGGCCTTGCTGCAACATCATGTTGCAACGTTTCATGTAATGCAGGAATACATCCATATCAAAGAACCAGGTATTCAGCCTGTTAAATTCAACGCCAAAGAATGCCGTAACGCCTGGCGGCAAAGTGTCTTGCGGCTGTGAGATGTACACATGCAGCAGTGTATTATTGATACCTTCGGTGAAAAAGCGGTCGCCGCGTTTTTTAAACATGGCAGGATAACGATAGAATGGCGCTCCGGCAGCGGTAAATGACTCTGCCGATACCTTTATTTTGCCGTAGATATGAGCCGACGATGACGCCGCGCGGTTTTCGATATCGCCCAGGTCGCCTTCACTCCAAAACTCTCCTCCGACCTCATCAGACTGACCGCCATACTGCAAAAACTCGCCGGGATAGCCCCAGTGGCCGTAATTCTCCAGCCAGGTGGTCAGGCCATGCTGATGGCTCACTTCGCGTAAGCCGCCGACATATTTAAACGATACATCGTTGGCAATTAAACGCCGCAGGTCCCATAAAAAGCGGTCTGATTGGTCTTCACTGCCAACAACTTTTCCCTGCATTACCGGAAGATATGGTACTGGGTCGTAACCGTAGGCCTGTTTAAATTCCGGGATGAGATTGTCTGTCCAGTTTTGTCCGCCGGTTTCGTAACTATCTTCAACGGTTATCTTAAAGGTCTTGCGGTCTTCAGCCGGGATACGTTTCAATATCTCACCTAAGAAAGCATTAAAATGTTCAGTAACATGCGCCTTGCTCATTTTGTCCACCTCAAGGCCACGTCCTTCGGCCGGCGCAGGGCTATTGGTAACATTTGTCGGCGTCATGCCTGTACGTTCGATGATCCAATTGCCCGGCGGCACTTTCCAGTGTAAGGTGCCATCGGCGCTCATGTATTGGGAGATATCTATGATCTTTGACGGATCGATGATATATTTTGATGCCTCAGAAGGCTGCGGCTTCCATTGGTAAGCGTCCCAGAAAGGGTGCGGCGTTGGCCACATTTTTGCGAGCGTTTTTTCGATATAATCTTCCACCTTTGGGGTAGCGGATAAACTGATCTCGGTTATACCGGAATTTGCTGAAACACCTGTAAACACAAGCCTGAAGCTGCGTGAAGTAGTAGCAGGCACCGAAAAAGCTGCCGGTCCGAACGGTATAAAGCCGACATTCAGTGCCGGATTGGTACGGTCGATCACAAAGTGCTTAATGCTTGTGTACACACTATTGATTTTGGCCTGAATCTCGCCTTCTAAACGCACACTTTGATTGGTGGTGTTAATTGTTACACTGCGAACAGTGTACGGATTTTTGGTTTCGACATTCAATAAAAATTGTTTACCTGCAGCTAACGGGATAGCCGTTGCCAGGTTATGATCCATGATCTGCCCAATTGAATCCAAGGCAGGTTCAGACGTTAGCGTTGGATTTAACGCACTGATATCACTATTATAACCGCTTGCAACCGGGTAAGCCAGTAGTTTCACATCCTGGAAGTCCTTCTGCGGCTTAGCTAATTTTTTATTGAAGTTATACGGCCCTTTCACAATCGTTTGCAACGAGGTTAAGTAGCGCATTGACTGCTCCGGTTTTATCCATGGCCCGCCCGACTGGCTCCAGCCCGGCCCGTTGAAAATACCGATCTGAATGTTGAGTCGCGTGGCTGTTTTTAGTGTGGTATGCAATATGTCCCACCATTCATCTGAGAACATTTTTACTTTGCCGGTGGGATGCTCGCTCAATCCTATATTGCCTATAAAGGCACGGTTTATGCCGACCTTTTTCATTGCTTCCAGATCCTTTACCACCCCTTCTTTGGAAATATTGCCATCTATCCAATACCAGTATATGCTGGTTTGGATGGAGTTGGGAATATGGACAAATGTCTTCTCGATATTGCTAAGAGTTATAGAATGAGATTGGCTACAGCAATTGAAACTTATCCCAATGGCCAATATGAAAGGATAAAACAGCTTTCGCATTAAATTATTAAAATTGATGTGAATACAACGGTTTATAACGATTTAGTAAATGTATAATGTGGATTTTGGATAACCGTCATGCACCGTCATGATGGATGGTATTCAAAACACGGAGGGCATATATGGCAATTTGCGTAGAAAGGAATTAATTCTAATTATTTTAAAATGGTCTTATTTAGATTTGAATGAAAAGAATCGCTGAATTGAGTTAAAAGAATATGTTAAATTATAACAAACCTTAAAATAACAGGTTACTATTAAACCAGCGCGAGCAAGGTTATTTATGGTTTTGCTCAATTTTATAAATAAACAACAAAAACGCCCGACTTCTTCACTGAAATCAGGCGTTCCGTTTTAACGTGCGAAATTTCTATAAAAGAAACCACGTGGTCTGAATTGTACCCAGGGCGGGAATCGAACCCGCACTGCATTTAAGTGCAACAGGATTTTAAGTCCTGCGTGTCTACCAGTTCCACCACCTGGGCAGGTGATCCATTTTGATTAAAGCTAAATAAAAATTTTAGCCTTTTCAAAAGAAAATCCCTTCTTTTTCGGAAGGGATTTGGAGCGAAAGACGAGATTCGAACTCGCGACCCCGACCTTGGCAAGGTCGTGCTCTACCAACTGAGCTACTTTCGCTTTTGTTATTGCCGCATCTTTCTGAACATCCGTTCCTCGTTTGCGGGAGTGCAAATATAGGCAGAAATGGATACTTCGCAAGGGGAAATTTTAATTTTTCAATAAATATTTAATATTGCTTTGATTATCAGCCTGAAAAAATGCATTATTTTTTATTTATTACTAAATACGAGCGCTAACACTATCAATATTGCAATTATTATTACTATCAGTGATGTTATTTTTATCCAGCTTTTGGGTTTGCCGCCAATCACTTCACCGGTATTAGCGTTCACCATAAACTGGTAAAGCTTGTTATTGTAACTAAATAAGCTTATCCAAACGGGTAATAAAATATATTTTACAACGGGATTGGTGTAGTTGCTTTGGTGGGTATCAATTAAACTTGTTTCAAAATTTTATTGAAAAAGCCCATAATTAATAGTTTAGATCAATGTTAAAAGTTGCCATTGTGTTGGTGAAAAGGGTAAAAAAGCAACTTAAAATACAATCGATATTATTGATTTAAT
This sequence comes from Mucilaginibacter sp., assembly GCA_051953515.1. Lineage (GTDB taxonomy): Bacteria > Bacteroidota > Bacteroidia > Sphingobacteriales > Sphingobacteriaceae > Mucilaginibacter. The sequence goes on along the minus strand of JBQCIS010000189.1, from coordinate 19,602 downwards.
TTTGGGCGAAATGTTACAAGCGGGCTGCAAATGTTAATCCCGGCGCGCCGTATTCCAATGATGGCATCAGCATGGTACTGCGGCCATGTTTGCCATGATGGGTGAGGGCATTGCGTATAAGGGGATATAGCGCATAAGCAGCTTTTGTGGATAAAATACCAAATCCGGCGCCGGCAACTACATCGCTAAACCAGTGTGCACGGCCATATACGCGCAAAATGCCGGTTGTGGTAGCCATTGTATAGCCCAATACACCATACCAGGGCGATTTCTCTGAATATTCTTGTGCAAGAAACTCTGCTGCCAGAAACGCTGCGCCGGTATGCCCCGAGGGGAATGAAAGCGGATCGGTACCATACGGCCTTACACGGTGCATTACATATTTCAAACCATCGGTAATGGTTAATATACCACCCGAGAGTGCAAGTATGGCGGTACGGTCGATAAAGCGGTCTTTACCCTCATCGCCGGCCAGGTTTAAACCGTAAACAATAATTATAGGTGCGATCTGCAGGTAGTCAGCCGCCTTTGAATTATAGTTTGGATCGCTGCGGGCTACGCGCATTCTGAAATAATAATCGACATTACGCACGGGTTTTATTACGAAAGATGAAAATCCGTATGCAACGAGAATAGTTGGCGGAATATAGGAAACCCACTTTGAATGCAGGTGCGGTACTGAATCAGACGATGTAAAATCACGTTTTGGCGGATTGGTGATATTGTTTCTATCCGTGTCATTCACCTGTGCGTTTGCAAAAAATGCAAGGCTGCACAAAGACATAAGTAGTAGCTTTCTCAATGGTTGTTTATTTTTAGTTAACAACAGGTTAACATTGAGTGCCAACTATTTGTTTATATGAAATAAAGGTGCAGATCAGTCTTTGCCTTCTATTTGCTTTAAAATATCGTTGATGATATCTGTTTCAAAGCCCCGGCTGTAGGCATATTGCTGTAGTTTATAACGCCGTTTAAAAGGATCTTTTTCAGCTATCGACTTTAATTTACGGTTGAGGATACTGGTTAACGCTTTTTCGTAGTCATCACCATCTATCTGCTGCAATGCCTTTCTGATAAGCACATCGGGCACTTTTTTTAGTTTGAGGCCCTGTTTTATCTTAATCCTTCCCCAGCCTTTCTGTCTGAATTTCCCCAATACATAAGCTTTGGAGAATCTTTCTTCATTCAGAAAACTGCTGCCGATGAGTTGTACGATAATATTTTCCACAGCTTCAGGCCACAATCCCCATTCGTATAATTTGTCGCGTACTTCCTGCTGGGCGCGTTCCTGGTAGGCGCAGTAGCGTTCGGCTTTGGCGAGGGCAGCTTTTTCGTCGGTTATTTTATTGGGTTTGGGGTTGTCCATCAAACCAAAAGTCGATAAAAATTCTTCTATTGGTAGAAATTATGATCAAATTAGCACAATGCTTAGCATGCACTACCCTATATCAAAAGTAAAAGAGATCATTAATGCTAACGGCGCCATTGTGCACGATTATAGCATTGGCGTGCTGATAACAGACAGCCGCCGCATTAACAATGCACCTGAAGCCTTATTTTTTGCATTAAGCGGAAGGCGTAACGGTCATGAGTTTATGGCCGAGGCCTATGCTGCCGGCGTACGTAACTTTGTGGTGAACCACGGACCGGAGATTAAAATGCCGGAAGCGAACTTTTTGTTGGTAGACGATGTACTTGGCGCAATGCAAGCGTTGGCGGCATGGCATCGCAGCCGGTTTAAATTGCAGGTGATTGGTATTACCGGTAGCAATGGCAAAACCATTGTAAAGGAATGGCTGTACCAGCTTATGGCATCAGATCATAACATCGTACGTAACCCCAAAAGCTACAATTCGCAGATCGGTGTGCCGCTTTCGGTATGGCAGATAACTGATAAAAATGATCTGGGAATATTTGAGGCCGGTATATCCACAACAGGCGAGATGGAAAAGCTGGCAGCCGTTATTAAACCCGATATTGGCATACTAACCCATATCGGTTCGGCGCATGACGAGGGCTTTAAAAGCCGCGATGAAAAAATAAAGGAAAAATTAAAGTTGTTTAAGCACACCAAATTGCTCATTCATAATTATGAGCAGTTGCTGGATTACCAGGATGTACTAAAAAAAACCAAATGTTTTACCTGGAGCCGGAAGTTTAAACAGGCTGAGCTGTATGTGTTCAGTGAAACGATCATTAGCCGGAATTTTTACCTGCGTGCAAGATTTAACAAGCAAGAGATAGAATGCCTGGTGCCGTTTACCGACGAGGCCTCGGTTGAAAATGCTATTACCTGCTGGGCTACCATGCTGGCAATGGGGTACAGCCCCGTTGAAGCCGACAAGCGCATTGAAAAACTTGCGCCGGTAAGTATGCGCCTCGAACTAAAAAATGGCGTGCATAATTGTTCTATAATTGACGATAGTTATAACTCTGATATTCAGTCGCTTGAAATTGCATTAAACTTTCTGAAACAGCAAAATCAGCATGAACGGAAAACACTCATCCTGTCGGATATTTTTCAGTCGGGCTTAGATGAGGATGTGCTTTACAACCAGGTTTCGTCGCTGATCGCGGCAAAAAAGATAGACAAGTTTATAGGTGTAGGGAATGCGCTGATGCGTTACCAGGATATTTTTAACGTTGCCGAAAAGCATTTTTATAACGACACGCCTTCATTACTGAAAGACCTGAATAAGCTCAATTTCAGAGATGAGGATATCCTGATAAAGGGTTCGCGCAGTTTTGAATTCGAGCGGATTAGCCGGGCCCTGGTACAAAAGGGGCATGAAACGGTATTAGAGATCAACCTCAACAGGCTGCTTAATAACCTCAATTTTTATAAGGCAAAGCTAAAGCCGGGCGTAAAAATCATGGCAATGGTAAAAGCCTTCTCGTATGGCAGCGGTACTTTCGAAGTAGCCAATATGCTGCAATATAATAAGGTTGATTATCTTGCCGTAGCTTATATTGACGAGGGTGTGGCCCTTAGGCAGGCGGGTATTACGCTGCCGATAGTGATCATGAATCCGGAAGCCTCAGCGTTTGATAAGTTGCATGAGTACAGGTTAGAGCCGGTGATATACAGCTTCGGTTTGTTTGACGAGTTTGTACAATATGCGCAATTGGTAGGTCTTATTAATTACCCGGTGCACATTAAGATTGATACGGGCATGCACCGGTTGGGCTTTGAAGGCTCAGAGATTGAAACGTTGTGCGATTTTCTGGAAGCGACCAACGTAATGCAGGTGAAATCTATATTCTCGCACCTTGTAGCCAGCGAAGCTGCCCAGCACGACGAATTTACACTTAAACAAATGCAACGCTTTCAAAAAGCATGCAAGCAAATAGAAAGGACGTTGGGTTACAAGGTGATAAAGCACATCAGTAATACATCGGGTATAACGCGCTGGCCATCTGCGCAGTATGATATGGTGAGATTGGGTATAGGCCTTTATGGGGTTGATGCCGCAGTTCCGGCAACAGAAAATGGATTGCAGCCCATTGCCAGTTTAAAAACCAGTGTATCGCAAGTAAAAAAGGTGTCGGCGGGCGAAACGATTGGTTATAGCCGCAACGGCAGTTTGGCAAAGGATGGCAAGATTGCTACGGTACGCATTGGTTATGCCGATGGCTACCTGCGGGCTTTTGGCAATGGGGTAGGCCGGATGATGGTACGGGGTACGCTGGTAAAAACGGTGGGCAATATATCCATGGATATGTGCATGATTGATGTAAGCGCCGTACCCGATGTGCGCGAAGGCGATGAGGTAACTGTGTTTAATGATGAGCTAAGAGTTGAAGAGCTTGCCGCCGAAATTGGTACCATTCCATACGAAATATTAACAAATGTTTCGCAAAGGGTAAAAAGGGTGTATTTTTATGAATAATTAACATGAAAAAGGTATTCGGCATATTACTTAACTATTTCATCAAAGGGTTATTGGTGGTATTGCCGCTTGGCTGCGTTATCTGGCTCATCTACTGGGCAGTATCGCGTTTGGATAATTCACTGAACCTTAGCGGCGAGATATTTACAGACAGTAGGGGTAAATCGCTTTACATTCCCGGGTTGGGTATTTTAAACGTATTGCTCATTATCCTTGTAGCCGGTGTGTTGGTTACCAATGTGGTTACCGAGCCGGTAAAAGAATGGTTTAACCGATGGCTGGACAGGCTGCCGTTATTTAAATTTCTCTATTCATCCATAAAAGACCTTACCGAAGCGTTTGTAGGCGAGGAGAAAAAGTTTAACGAACCTGTTTTGGTTGAAGTAAATGAGTTCGGGTTAAAGAAAATAGGTTTTGTAGTTAAGAAAGATCTTACATCGCTTAACTTGCCTGGTGAGGTGGCAGTGTACTTTCCGTTGTCTTATTCGTTTGCAGGGCAGGTGGTGATCATATCAACAGACAAAGTGAAACCGATTGACAGAAATGCCGGCGAAGTAATGAAATTCGTGGTTTCGGGCGGTGTGAGCGGTTTGGATTGATTTTGCTAAGTGATTTTCTTTAACCTTCTGGACGGTCTTCTTGCTTTGTGTTTCGTAAAGCTCTTTACTACCAGCCAGGTGCTGATCAGCATTAATATACCTGCTGCTATATATGGCGCCCCCGGAAAATATACCAATGAGCTCTTCGCTGTAAAATACCGGAAGATATAGCTCAAAAACAGCGGCCCTACAATAATGCTGAAGCTGTTTATGCTGGCCAGTACACCTTGTAATTCGCCCTGTTGCTTTTTGCTTACTTTTTCGGTGATAAAGCCCTGTAGTGCGGGGCCTGAAATACCTCCCAAACAATACGGGATCATGAATATATATACCTGCCAACCCTTTGCAGCAAATGCCATCAGAAATAGTCCGATGGCATAAAATAATAACCCTGCAATAATATTTTTCTGTGCGCCGAACTTTGGTATCACATAGCGAATAAGCCCGCCTTGTATAGCGGCAAGCAGCAGGCCGATGGTTAACCCCAGGTAACCGAAACTGGTCATAGACCAGTTGAACTTTTCATAAACGAAGAACGACAACACATACTCTACCGCTTTTTGGCCGATATACACCAGCGTGAAACCTATAAGCAACGAAGCAAACGCGGCATATTTTTTAAATATGCCGATAATGGCAAGCGGGTTGGCATGTTTCCACTCAAATGGGCGCCGATGATCTTTGTCAAGTGATTCCGGAAGTACAAAATACCCGTAAATTGCATTAAGGAAAGCGGCTGCAGCCGCAGCCATAAACGGAAACTTAATATTGATATCGCCTAAAAAGGCGCCGGCAGCAATGCCAATAATAAGGCCTAAGCCCGATGCAGCGCCAACTAAGCCAAAATTCGACGAGCGTTTATTGCCTGTACTAATGTCGGCTATATACGCCTGTGCGGTTGAGGTAGATGCGCCGGTTAACCCCGCAATGATACGCCCTACAAAAAGCCACGCGATGGTAGGCGCAAATGCCATAAATGTATAGTCGATACCAAAACCTATAAGTGATGAAAGCAAAACCGGCCTGCGACCAAAGCGATCGCTCAGATTACCTACAACAGGCGAGAAAAAAAACTGCATGGAAGCATAAGCGAACGTAAGCCAGCCATTGTATTCGGATGCGGTAGAGTTATCTACATGGCCCAGCATTTCGAGCAGTTTAGGTAAAACCGGTATAATAATACCGAGCCCAAGTACATCAATAAATATGGTTACAAATATAAAGCCAAGTGCGTGAGACGCTTTTAACTGTGATTTTTGGTGCTTCATTGCGGTAAAAGAATATCAGTAACCGCTTAATTGTTTGCTTCCACTGGTTGTGTTTGCTTAGCTGCTGCCTCGCGAAGACTTCGCTTAAAACTCAATACTGCAAATAATGCAGCCAATAGCATTAATGCCCCGCCAAAAACAAATGGAGCGCCCGGAAATTGAAAACGGCCCGGTTTAGTATAGTAATGAAACAATAAACCCATGGCCCATGGACCGATAACGGTAGTAAGACTCATGATACTTGTAAGCCCGCCTTGTAAATTGCCCTGCTCATTTGGCGGTACACCGGCACTGATATAGCCTTGTATGGCCGGGCCGGCAATACCTCCGAGACAATAGGGCACTAAAAATGCAAACATCATCCAGCCAGTGGTTGCAAAACCGAAAAGTACGAGACCTAACGCATATAATAATAATCCCATCCATATACAGCGTTCCTGACCGAATTTGGGTATTACAACCCTTATTAATCCACCTTGTACCGCACCCACTAAAACACCAACAGCCATTAAGGAAGCGCCGATCAGTTTTTGGTTCCAGTGGAATTTATACATGGTATAATAGGTCCAGTCCATCTGCACTGCCTGTACTGCAAAATAAATAAGAAATAAAGATGCCAGCAGACCGAAAACAGATTCGTATTTACGCAATTGAATGATAGATAAGCCCGGGGTAACCTTTGCTATTTCAAGCGGCCTGCGTAATTCTTGTCCCAGTGATTCCGGGAGGAAAAAGAAACCGTAAGCTGCGTTTAATAATGCAAGGATGGCTGCGGCTATAAATGGATAACGTATATTCCACTCACCTAAAAAACCGCCAATACCCGGCCCGATAATGAAACCGAGTGCAAAAGCAACACCTACCAAGCCAAAATTAGCCGCACGATCTTCGGGGGCACTTATATCGGCAATATAGGCTGACGCAGTGGTGAAACTTGCACCGGTAAAGCCTGCCACCATGCGCCCTACAAATAACCAGCCGATAGAAGGGGCAAATGCCGAGAACAGGTAATCAACGCTGAAGCCTAATAAAGAGCACAATAAAATTGGCCGCCTGCCATATTTATCACTAAGGTTGCCAATCAGCGGACCGAACAGGAATTGCATGCCGGCATAAGCAACCATCAGCCAGGCACCATACGTTGCGGCATCACTTATACTGCAGCCGGTTAAATGCTGAATGAGTGGGGGGACATCAGGGATAATGATGCTAAAGCCCATTGTATCAATTAATAACGTAGCAAAAATGAAGCCTAATGCTGCCTTTTTCTTTTTAGGTGCAGATTGATCCATGGCGCAAATTAGCAAATAAGGTTAATATTGATGTTAATTTTTGAGACAGGACAAGGCATGTTTTTGCGGATGACAACGCGCTTTTATTCGTCAGGGCGTTATCCACAAGACGGAATTACCGGTGTGAAATTCGTTATCCTCATAAAGCTTGTTATCCGGATCGAGTATCCATTTACCGTCTACAATAAATTTATACAGGTATTTGCCAGGCTTTAGGCGCATACTTATCAGCCATTCGTCGCCCACATGTGCCATGGTATAACCTTGTTTGTCCCAATCATTGAAAGTGCCTGACAGGATGACTTTTTTGGCATTTCCGTAGCCGTTTAACCTAAAGGTATGATTAGGCTTTACAGCGATGAATGAATTTGTTTCGCCGCCTTCGCGCACCCGGTTCTGGTTGGCAGGATCTGGCATCCAGTTGCCGTCTACAATAAAGCGGTAATCGTAGTTCCCTGCAGCGAGCACTACAGGCAACGACCATCCGCCGCTGGTTTTCCGCATGGCTATTTTGCCGTCCTGCCATTTATTAAAGTTGCCGGCAAGGTATACGCTTTGTGCATTCTCAAAGCCGTTCAGTGTAAAATAAACCGTCTCGCCAACGTCAAGTATGGAGTTTATCCTGTCGTGTTCACCCTCGGAGCGATCTTTGTTAGCCGGATCGGGTATCCATTCGCCATTCACATAAAAACCATAAAGGTGCGTTCCTTCATGCAGAAACATGGCGAGGTCCCATCCATCGGCATTCTTTTGCATAAGGAGTTCATTATCCCGCCAGTCATTAAAACTACCAGCCAAAACTACTTTTTGGGCCGATGTATAACCTTTCAGCTTAAACACATGATTGTATTTGTAATAAACCGAATTGATGTTTCCGCCACCGTCATCCATCTGGATGCGATTGTCTGGGTCGTCCATCCAGCCGCCGTCTACTATAAATTTGTACATCCATGCACCGGCTTCAAGTTTTATATCTATCTGCCAACCGGTAGGTGTCTTGGCCATTTTCCCCTTCAAAGTACTCCAGCCATTAAACCCGCCGGATAATATTGCTCTTCGTGCTTCGGTGTGCCCGCGTAAAATAAAACGGGTAAGGCCGTTGGGTAAATCGTACACCGAAGCTGTGTAGAAGTTGTTTACACCGTACAGTGCATTGTCCATATAGCCATGCCCACGGTTATCTTTAATAATATCGGCGGTAACTACAAACGGACTCTCCGGCGCGTTTTTCTTCATCCCGCTCAGGCGGCGATTGAATTGCAGAACATTGTTTTGCCTTACGGTAAGTGTCCACCCATCGCTTACAATGGCAGAATAGTCGCCTTTAATAAGAGTTTGTGCTTTTACGCCGGTTATGGCGGCGCGCTTTAATATGGTATCGATATCGTTTGGCGGCGAGTTAAGGTCGATAAGCAAAATAAGATCTTTCCCGGCGGCAATGAGATTGTTGCGATTTTGCGCACGGGCGATCATGCCGCAGGTAAGCAGCAAAAGGATCAGAAAAATATATCGCGCAAGCCCTCTCATTGTTGTTGGTTATTGTAAATGTACATTTCAAATTCGCTTTTTACGAAATTGATAGTGAAAATCCCCCGGGTGAAAAAGTCATACCCTAATATTCCATCTATAGTATGATCGTAAGCTTTGCCCATTTTTTCCAGGTCGGTTATCAGTACACGATTACGGGTGAAATCCTTTCCGCCGATTTGCAGATCGTCAAAACGGGCATATAACACCTCAAATTTACTGCCGCCAATACCGGTTAATTTGGAGCGGCTAAGTATTTGCATTGAAGGTAATACGCGCCGCATGCGCGCATAATCTAATAAGTTGGACTCGGCCCCGGTATCAAAAACAAACCACGTTTTTTTATTGTTTACACTTCCTTTCATGAAAATGATATCGTCAGTTATCCGGAGTGGCGATACCATATACGGGTTTTTAAAAACACGCTCATCGGGTGGTATCTCGCCTTTGCTATCCACTTTCTGAATATACATCACTCCGTTGTTCATGTCTATGGTAACTGCAAACTTGCTGAACAGCCGTGTACCTAAAAGCCCCAGTATTTTTATACCCCTGCCGTTTTCTATAGCAGAAAGATCGGTTACATCGGCAGTAAGGCGGCTGTAATGCAAGTCGAGGATAGACAAATTATGCACCATTGTAGTAAAAGTTCCGTCAGATTCGCCGTTAATGCCGCCCGCCTGCTGATCGGATAGGTGCGGTGCGTCCCTGAAATAGGTAGCGTTGAGCACCAGGTAAGGCGCGCCGGTATCCATCACAAAATTTCCTTCAATGGTATCCAGTTGTGCTTCTACAATAATAAGGTTGCCGGCCCTTTTTATGGGTACAACCAGGGTGGTAAAATCGCCGTAGGGTGCGGGGTCTTGTATTACAAGCGTTTTTGCATGTTTAAAAGTAATGCCACCAATACTGTACTTACCCGCGCAAAATGAGTTTTGGCATGAGAGTATCAGCATTAAAAATAACAGGCAAAGTAAGTACTTGCGCATCGGTGGCTTATTGTATAGCTATTAGACAATAAATGCTTTGCCTGCGTTACATAAAAGTGGTTTATTCTTTTATTCCGCGCAGATAATTGTAGGAGACCAGATCCTCGTTGCTGGTGATGTGCCTTGTCGTGCCGTTTTCGATAAGGATGATACGGTTACTTACATCAAGGATATTATAGTATTGATGATCGGTGATAATAATACCTTTTAATTTACTTACCCCGCGTATTAATGTTTTAAAACCATCCGCTTGCACCGGTGAAATGTGGGTAAACGGCTCATCCATCAATATAAAATCTGCTTTACTGTAAAGGATCATTAATGTTTCCAGTTGTCTTAACTCGCCTCCTGAAAGTTGTTCTGTTTTTTTTTATTTAAATTTCTGGTATACATCCTGTGCAGTAAATTCATCCCAAAAACGTTTGTCGACCAACAAAGGGGCCATCATATTAATCCTTATTCCTTTTGGCAGAAAGCTATGCTGCGGAAGATAGGCTATTCTTTGATCACGGTAGCCTTTGATAATATACTGCCCATCGATACTCACATATTTGTATTGCGATTTTAATGAGCCGAAAATGATCTTAAGCAGAGATGATTTTCCGCAACCATTGCGCCCGAGTAAACCAATAATCTCGCCTGTGTTGCATTCTAACCAAATGTCCTGTAGTATTTTACGGCCGCCGAACTCAAGCATTACACTATCTGCCTTTAACGTGCTCATGCGTTATGTATGAAATAGATGAGTGAGTATGTAGAAAAGAACAATAACATATCGATGATACAGCTGCAGATGAAAAGCCATTTCATACTAAAACCAGCATTGCGGTAATAGTACCAGGTTTTGTTTTGCATGTAATACTGATACCAGAATGTAAATAAATAAACAGCGCCCTTAATGAGGATAATCAGGAATAAGACGAGTATGTAAGGCGGATATTGCAGCAGCTTCCACAATAAAAGCAGGTTTACAACAATGTTTAATGGAAGAACCGAGCGGTTGAATTGTATAAGGGCAGTTTTATATTTGTGCATATTGGTTAAGTACCAATAACGCTTTATTTACGAGTATATTACGATGGTAACTAAACTTTAAGTTTAAGAAGTTTGTAGCGTTTTGTAGCAAGTGTAGCATTGTAGCGAGCGCTACAATGCTACACTTCAGCTTACTTTATCACCCTATCGGCTGATTGCCTTTCCACCATCCAGCCCGGATATTCTTTTGGCAGGGCGCTTACTTCGTCAATACGTTTAAGTTCATCTGCTGAAAGTTCAACTTCGGTGGATTTAACATTGTCTTTCAATTGTTCCGCATTCCTTGCGCCTATGATAGTACTGGTAATGCCTTTTTGCAATCTTACCCATGCCAATGCAACGGCAGCAGCAGAAACATTATGTTGTTTGCCGATATCGCTGATCACATCGATAATATCATAAGCCTTTTCCTTATTTACCGGTGGAAAATCAAATGATGTACGGCGCGAGCCTTCAATCTTTTCGGTTTCGCGGGTGTATTTGCCAGACAGGAAGCCGCCTGCCAGCGGGCTCCATGGCATTACGGCCAGATTTTGGTCGACCGCCAATGGCAATACTTCGCGCTCTATATCTCTGCCGGCTAACGAAAAGTAATATTGCAGGCCTATAAATTTATTCCAGCCATATTTTTCGGCAATACCGATGGCTTTCATCACCATCCATGCCGGCCAGTTGCAAACGGCAACATAGCGTACCTTGCCGGTGAGTACAATATCATTCAGTGCGCGTACGGTTTCTTCTATCGGTGTTTTAGGGTCGACGCCGTGTACGTAGAGGATGTCGATGTGATCCAGCTGCAAACGCTGCAAGCTTTCATCAACCGATTTGAAAATGTGGAAACGGGAGAGGCCCACATAATTCTTGCCTTCGCCCATGCGGCCGCGAACTTTGGTTGCAATCACCAGTTCATTACGATTAAGGCCAACATCTTTGATGGATTGGCCCAACAGTCTTTCCGATTCTCCGAAAGAGTAAACATTAGCCGTATCGATAAAATTAATGCCGGAATCGACAACCACTTTCATCAGTTCATTTACTTCCTGCTGCTGTGAGCTGCCAATGTTTTCCCAGATGCCGCCTTTGCCGCCGAAGGTCATGGTACCAAAGCAAAGTTCAGACACCACCACGCCGGTGTTCCCTAAAAAGTTGTATTTCATAAGTCGTGAGATTTTTTGTTGATGTAAAAGTAAGGATAGATGGATGGAAATGTTTTGGCGCAAAAGTCAGTAAATGGTAAAAAATGACGGATTGTAAAACGCAATGCAGCAAACCAAAAAGCAAACGATAATGTTATGATGGGGATGAACCTCCTTAAAAAACTTGAAAAAATTGGCCGAGACCCTAAATCAACCGCGAGGGCAGTGGGACTGCGTTATGTATCTGATTCGATGCCTGGTTATACACGTAAAAGATCAGGTAAAGGTTGGAGTTATTATAATGCTGATGGCGAACTGATTAAGGATAAAGAACTCATAAATCGCTTTAATCATTTGGTTATTCCGCCCGCGTATACCAATGTCTGGATATCGCCTTATGAGAATGGCCATTTACAGTTTACCGGAACGGATGCAGCTGGCAGAAAGCAGTACCGCTATCATCCCGAATGGAATAAAATACGCAATCAGTCTAAATATCATCGCCTGCAAGTGTTCGCGGGATATTTACCCGAGATACGCAAACAGGTGGATCATGACCTGCTTCGGCGTAATCTGGATCATGAAAAGGTAGTTGCATTGGTTGTACGGTTAATGGAACTAACGAGCATCAGGGTAGGAAACGAATCATACAAAAAGCTATATGGCTCATTCGGCCTCACCACGCTCATGAACCGGCATGTAAAGATAGAAGGCTCTAAGCTGCAATTTGAATTTAGAGGCAAGAAAGGCGTTTTTCACAAAGTATCGCTGCAAAGCCGCAGGCTGGCCAAACTGGTAAAGCAATGCCGGGATATACCAGGTAAGGATCTTTTTCAGTATTATGATGACGATGGCCGGCGCTGTACCGTTGGCTCCGGCGATGTGAATGATTACTTGAAGAATATTACAGGTGAGGATTTCACGGCGAAGGACTTCCGTACATGGGCCGGTAGCGTAAGCGCGTTATATGCCTTTAAGGAAGCAGGTGAGTTTGCGAATATAACCGAATGCCGAAAAAAGATAGTAAGCGTGTTGGATGAAGTAGCGCTAAACCTCGGCAATACGCGCACCGTCTGCAAGAAATACTATGTGCATCCAACCGTGATAAAAAGCTATGAGGAAGGTACGCTTTTTAATTACATTAAAGAGCTGGATGACGACCAGGATATAAAAGCTGCCGAACTAAACAAGGCCGAAAAGGCGCTGCTTGAAATATTATCGCATGAAAAATTGGCGGAAGCCAGTTAGCCATCTATCTTTACTACGCATTTCAACCGCGAAATTATGGCTATTAAAACCACGGTTATTACAGGCGCTACTTCGGGCATTGGCAGGGAAACGGCTTTTGCGCTGGCAAAACAGCATCATGCGGTATGGTTATTGGTTCGCAATGTAATGAAAGGCGAACGGCTGAAAGATGAGATCGTTTCTGCAACCGGCAACCAGGATGTACATGTGATAAAATGTGACCTGGCCGATTTGCAAAGTGTACGTGAAGCCGCCGACGAATTGAAAACTAAACTTGATGCCGTAAATGTGCTTATTAATAACGCAGGCGGCATGTTTGCCGAACGTGCACAAAACAAGGATGGCTATGAAATGACCTTTGTAACCAATCATCTCGGCCATTTCCTGCTTACATTGTGTATGATACCGTTGCTTGAGAAAGGGCGGGCGCGCGTAATCAACGTAAGTTCTGAAGCCTACAAATGGGGTGATGCAGATTTTGATGATATTCAGTGGCAGCAGCATAAATACAATGCATCCAAAGCGTACGGGCGGTCAAAGCTGTTCAATCTTTATTTCACTAAGGCCTTGGCCGAAAAATATGCGGAAAAAGGGATAACCTCATTTGCGTTGCATCCGGGTGTGGTGCGTACAGAGTTTGGTGCAAGTGCAAAGGGCTTTTTCAAAATATTGATGTTTATAGCCCGTCCGTTCATGATCTCACCCGAAAAAGGCGCGCAAACCAGCATCTGGCTTGCTACTGAGCCAGGTTTGGAAGCCAAAAGCAGTCAATATTTTATTAAGTGCGCTTTGGCAAAATCGTCAGCGCTATCATGGAGCGAAGATAATCGTAATAAGTTGTGGGATATTAGTAAGAAATTGGTGAAGAAATATTTGGAATGATAAAATCCAATACGCTATTGTGAGGAACGAAGCAATCCCTGCACACGCAAATCAAAGAGAAGAAAGTTTGTTAAATGGCGTCACTAATAATAATCTCATTTCATTGATTGAGATGGTTCAGAGATTGCTTCGTTCCTCGCAATGACGTGGTTTATTATATAATATGCGTATCACACTAATCGGCTCAGGTAATGTAGCCACACATATAGGCGCAGCCTTTAAAAATGCTGGTCACCGCATTGTGCAGGTTTATAGTCGGAATGAACAGAATGCAGCTCTGTTGGCCTATCATATTGGCGCGGAAGCTATCAACGATCTTAATAACATCAATCCTGAAACCGACATATTTCTCATCTCGGTAAGCGATGACGCAATTGCCGCTATAGCCGAACAATTAGCGCCGTATGAAAAACAGATGGTACATACTTCCGGCGCTACGGATCTGTATACATTATTGGCCTTTACTGATCATGCCGGAGTATTTTACCCGTTGCAAACTTTCAGTAAAACAAAGGAGGTTGACTTTCGCTCCGTACCACTATGTATAGAAGGCGCAAATGAAACGATTGCCAAATTCTTAACGGAATTGGCTCAAAGCATCAGCAATAATGTTTATGCCATCAGCTCAGCACAGCGTAAAACATTGCATTTGGCGGCTGTATTTGCCTGTAATTTTCCTAACTATCTGTATCATGTAGCACAGCAGCTTTTGGCGAAGCAAAATATTCAGTTCAGCTTGTTACGGCCGCTCATATTGGAAACAGCTGAAAAGGTGCAGCAGCAATTTCCGGCCGACGTACAAACAGGGCCGGCTATACGCAGGGATGTAAAAACCATCGACGCGCATCTGCAGCAATTAAAAGGCGAACCCGAGTTAGAACAACTATACCGTTTGCTTAGTCAGGGTATTATCAAAATGGACAGTTCTGAAACACGAAACTGAGTTATTTTGTTACTTTTGCGCCAATGGATATTTTTAAAGTTAAAATAAACTTTGAGGAAGGGCAGGAGCCTGTTGAGCTGCCAATAGCTGAGGGGGAATCTGTGCTGGATGTTTGTCTGGAAAACGGCATCGAGCTGCAGCATAACTGTGGTGGTGTGTGCGGTTGCAGTACTTGCCATATTTATGTAAACAGGGGTATGGACAATATCCAGGAAATATCTGACAAGGAAGAAGACTTTATCGACCGCGCCGTAAATCCGCGCATCAATTCGCGCCTGGGTTGCCAATGCGTAGTAATTGATGGCGATATCGAGGTAACTTTGCCCGATCAATCGCAATTTTTAGGGCACTGATGCATCGGTGTAATCACGAAACAAATCTGTGTAACCACATATAAAAATATGAGCAACGATAAAAAATTTGCTTTGCCAATCCACTGGAATGATTATGAGGATATCGCCATTGAACTATATGAAAAGTTCGGCGATGACTTCGACGAATCAAAAATATACCGAATCCGCTTTACCGACCTGCTTGACTGGGTATTAAGCCTGCCTAACTTTGCCGGTAAACGCGAAGACTCAAACGAAGGCCATCTGGAGCAGATCCAGTCGGCTTGGGTATATGAGTGGAGGGATAATCAATAGTCCATGGACGATGGTCAACAGACCATAACTATACGTTAATATTCGCCATGGACAGTGGTCTATGGTCTATCGACTAAACAAGCAATGGAATCATTCCTTACTAAGTTAAAAGATATTACCACCTTCATTTTTGATATTGATGGCGTGCTTACCGATGGATCGGTATATGTTGCCGAAAATGGTGAACAAAGCCGTGCATTCAATATTAAGGATGGATATGCCATACAACTTGCCGTAAAGTGCGGCTACCAGGTGTGCGCCATATCGGGTAGCCGTTCAAAAAGCGCGGTTTACAGGCTCAATAGTCTGGGCGTTACCGATGTACACATGGGTACGCGCGACAAAGCCGGACGTTTCAGGCTGTTTCTTGAAGAAAAAACCACTGCCGCAGGAAAAGTATTGTATATGGGCGATGATATTCCCGATCTCGGCGCGATGAAGCTTGCTGGACTACCGGTTTGTCCTGCCGATGCTGTAGAAGAAATTAAAGCGGTAAGTCAATATGTTTCGCCCTATGTTGGTGGCAGAGGATGTGCACGTGATGTGATAGAAAAGGTGCTGAAAGTACAGGGAAACTGGATGAGCGAAGAAGCGTATAGCTGGTAGGTTAGTCAATAGTACATGGTCGATAGATCATGGCAAAACCCTCTAAAAATAATGGCTATGGACTATAGTTCATGGTCTATCGACTAAAATATGAACAAAGTCATCCTCGCATCCAAATCACCACGCCGGCAGGAACTGCTGAGGCTAATGGATATTGATTTCAGAGTGGTATTAAAGGACGTCGATGAATCCTACCCGTCTGATCTGTCGCCGGAAGAGGTTGCGGTTTATATCGCCACTAAAAAAGCTGAGGCATTCGATGAGGATATTACCGATGAAGTGGTATTAACCGCTGATACCATCGTCGTTATCGACGACCAGATATTGGGCAAACCCGAAACCCCGGAGCATGCCGTGCAAATGCTGAAAACGCTGTCCGGACGTGTACATCGCGTTATAACCGGTGTTTGTTTGTTGCATAATCATCAATACAATAAATTTTTCGATGTATCTGAAGTGTTTTTCCGCAAGTTAACAGATGAGGAAATCGGTAGTTATGTTGAACAATATAATCCTTTGGACAAGGCTGGGTCTTATGGTATACAGGAAAGAATAGGGCTTATCGGCATAGAGCGTATCAATGGTTCGTATACCAATGTTGTAGGCTTGCCTACGGAAAAGGTTTATCAGCAATTAAAGAGGCTATAAATCAAAAAAGCTGCCTCAAAAAAATGAAGGCAGCTTCCTGCAAACTTAAAAACCGTATTTATTATTAATATACCTACAGGCTACTGAATCTGTTATATATTATCAGTAATACCTTTAAGAAATAGGAGTATTGTTACAAATATCACGGGTTCATGATCTTTATAAGATCCTTTGTTACTTTGTAGTTAGGAATATAGAGGGTATTGTCGGTAGCCGATTTAAGCGGCGCATCTCTGTCAATCGCATAACCAAATATGCCGCCCTTTTTGCTGCGTTTAGGCTCCCATTTTGCCATATTATATGCATTTCCTGTTCCGTTTTCCGGATAAGTAACATCATACCACACATTACTCGGATAGCCGTTTTCTTCATAGAAGCTAAAGCCGGGCACAAATTGTGTTGAAGCAATGTAACGGGTAAATGAATTCAACGTAGTTTGCAGGTAGGTTGTACCTTGTCCATAAGCCTGATACCAAACATAACTCACCATTGAATAAACCTGGGTGAACATGCTGTTCGAACCAGATTGGTTGGTATCAAAGGTCAGTAACTTTCCAGTGCCCGATTTCGGGCCGAGATAAGCTGACAGTGCGGTATAAACACCTACCATATCCGTTAATGTTTGTCCTGACGGGTTACTTTCTACGTCAATATCATACCCATCAAGGTTGTATTTATTTACCAGGCTATCCATAATGTATTTAGCTGTCGCCTGATAGCCTGCGGTATTATGCCCGGCACCTGAGATAAGGTTTAAATTACCGGTCATGATTACTCTGGTGCCTTTAGCATGCAATTGGTTCACCCACGAAGGCACACTGTCAATGATTGGCGATGTTGGTGAAAAACAAAAAAGTATTAAAACATCCAAACTATCGGGTACTTGTGAAAAGTTAGAGCCGTTGAGCCCGGCGCCATAGCAAGGCCCTTCTACGCGGTAAAAACCCGCCATAATTTCGTGCGCACTTTTCTTGTAGGCAATAAGTACAGAATCCGAAGTCGCCATGGTACGTGCGCCAATTTTAACTTTCGGGTTATTGTTTGTTGTGCGAATGTCCTTTTTACACGAAGGAATAGATGCAAACGCACAAAGAAATAGTATGGCGGCTATCCATACTTTTAATAAAGAGATGTGTTTTCTCATAATTTTTAATGGTTTGGTTTACAAATTGGTTAAAGTTTACAAGGGGCTTTATGGTGAAGAAGGGTTGCTAACTTATAAAACCAATAGTTTAGCTCTATAATTTCAGGCAGGGGAACGGCCTTTGTCTTGCGGTAAATAAATTTAAATTATCTTTTTGGCTAAAGATAGGGTTAATCATTGCGCAAACGTTTGCACAAAAATGTCATATATTTTAGTATGTAAATCGACTATTTGCTGATGAATTGCAAATAGGTCTTGTTTTGGACCGTTTGTTTAGATGAAACAGCGTATGATGTATCCTTTAAAAAGGGTATTTTTTTAAATTATTGCGCAAACGATTGCTTTATAGAAAATAAAAAGACCAGGATGTTTGGGCATCCTGGTCTTTTATTTATTGTAATATATTTTCAGATCGGTATCAGGTTGTATAACCCAATATCTTCATTACCTGTTTGCTGTTCTGCTCTTCGCCGAAAACCTCAAAGTTGAATGTTTCATCTCTGTTACGGCGAATGATCACATGCTTTGGTGATGGCAGCAGGCAGTGGTGAATGCCGCCGTAACCGCTCAGTACTTCCTGGTAAGCGCCGGTGTTGAAGAAACCAATATATTGCACTTTACGCGTTTTTGGCATAAATACACTGTTCATGTGGGCTTCCTGGTTGTAGTAGTCTTGGCCATCGCAAGTAATACCGCCAAGGTTTACACGCTCATATTCGCTGTCCCAGTTGTTAATAGGCAATAGTATATATTTCTGGTTTAGCGCCCAAACATCGGGCAGGTTGGTAATGAATGAGCCATCCAGCATCAGCCATTTCTCGCGGTCGTTTTGCTGTTTACGGCCTAAAACCTTGTATAAAATGCCCGATGCCTCGGCAACCGTGTATTTACCGAATTCGGTAATAATATCCGGTTCTTCGGTATCGTTATCAGCGCAGATCTCTTTTATACGGCTCACTATCTCGTTGATCATGTACTCGTAGTCGAAATCAAACACCAGTGAGTCCTTGAAAGGCATACCACCGCCGATATCCAGCGTATCCAAATGCGGATTGATCTTTTTAAACTTACAGTAAAGCGTTACGTATTTTTCCAACTCGTTCCAGTAATACGGTGTATCCGAAATACCCGAGTTGATGAAGAAATGCAGTAACTTAACCCTGAAGTTAGGGTTACCTTCTATCTTGTTATAATAAAAGTCGATAATGTCTTCCATGCGGATACCCAAACGCGAAGTATAAAACTGCGAGTCGGGCTGTTCTTCAGCCGCTATACGGATGCCGAGATTGCATGGCGTATCCATCTCTATCTCGTCATCATAAAGGTTAAATTCTTCCTTATTGTCTAATACCGGGATGATGTTTTTGAAACCATCATGCAGCATGTCAACAATATAGGTTTTGTACTGGAAAGTTTTAAAGCCGTTACATATCACCGTGATATCTTTATTCACAACGCCTTTTTTCTCCAGTGCGTCAATCATCGGCATATCAAAAGCTGATGAGGTTTCAAGGTGAATATCATTCCTCAGCGCTTCTTCAACCACATGTTTAAAGTGAGAGCTTTTGGTGCAATAGCAATATTTGTAACTGCCGCGGTAGTTGTTTTTCACAATAGCCTGCTGGAACAACAATTTGGCCTGTTGTATCTTTTTAGAAATGATGGGAATATAAGTAAAACGCAATGGCGTGCCATACGTTTCTATCATCTCCATTAAGTTCAGATCATGAAAATATAGTTCATCATCT
>JBQCIS010000188.1:0-4664 GCA_051953515.1 Mucilaginibacter sp. | reverse complement strand
CGCCTGGCACTCGCGGTTAAAATCTTCGAACCGCACGACGCTCACGAGCGGATTTGCCGGGCCGGGCAGCTGCATGAACTGGTGAAACTCACTGATGGTCTTGATACGGTACGGTTCCATAGCAGGTTGAAATTACGCTTTTGATTGATAAATGGCAGCAAACTCTTTGATGAACTCCGGCAGTTTAACCTTGCTAAGGGCAGGCTTGTTTCGTTCATAGTCGCTTTTCAGCAAACCACTATGGATGGCGGCGCCCAGTTCGACCAGCAGGTCGGTGACCACTGGCGGGCGGCCCTGTTCCAACATGAACTGTCTGACTTGCTCATCGGAAAAGGTGAGCCATTTCAGGTCAGGTTTACCGATGGCTTCGCCGATTAGCCGGGCGACCTCGTTGCAGGTACGCTCGTCACTGGCAATGTAGCGGATTTTACTTTGCGGGTTCTCGGTGATGAGTTCTTCCGCCGCTGTCGCCGCAATATCCAGAGGTGATACCATCACCAGTTTATCGTCCCCGCCGAAATTAGTGCCGATGATCCCCTGGTTTTTGATCATACTCAGGAAATGGTACAAATTATAGTAAAAGTAACCGGGGCGCAAGCAGGTGACGCTAATGTTTTTCAGTTCGTTCAATATGCCTTCGGCCTGGTGCGATCCCACAATGATGCCAGTACCTTTATCGAGGTCAGCGCCATAGCTGCTGAGGTAAACAATATGTTTCACATCTGCGCTTTGGGCAGCTTCTGCATAGGCAAGAGCCGTATTGCGGTAGTAACCGATTATATCGGTTGCCGCAAAATTTGGCGGCGTCATGGCATAAACGGCATCCGCGCCTGCAAAGGCCTGGGTTAAGAATGCCGCATCTTCTACGGAACCGGTAGCGGCTTCAGCACCCAGCGAAGTGATCTCTTCTTGTTTACCGGCATCCCGGCTAATAATGGTCACTTTGTGACCTTTAGCAATTAACTCCTGGGCCAGCGGCTTGCTGATATTCCCTAATGAACCTGTAATGATGATCTTCATAGCAAATGATTTATGCTACAAAGGTCGCCGGTCAAAAGCTGACCCTTTTAACCGAATCTACGTTTGTTGTAGCCTTTTCTCACCATGCTGGTACCGAAGATTTTTGATCTGTGCACATAAATGTACTGGTAAATTGGTCGCCATGTTTTTGAAGAAGAATAACAAGGCAGGAGCCGGGTTGATTATGGGAATTACCTAACGAAGTTTATTGCTGACCAATTAGAGCCAGAGTATGGCAGTGGATGCCCACAATGGCAGATAGAATGATTTTCGTCAATTTTACCGCACTTTCCAATTGCGAATACACTGTATTCGCAATTAAGTTGGGGGCAATACCAAGTTATAATCCAGTTGTGAAAATTACACTTCCTGAAAATAACAACCATTTTTGCAAGTGAATACAAATTTTACTTACCTACAGAACAACAGTTAATTGCCGAAATGGAAAAAGAGATTGAAAAACAAGGGAAAAAAACGTAAGTACAACATACGTTGTACTTACGGTAAGTGATTTGTGGAGCCGGAGGGATTCAGGTCGAACACCTATTACCTCTTCTTTTATTTATTAGTCAATTGAAAATCAAATAGTTAATTTAAATTATTGAAGTTTATAAATGGTCTAAAAAAGTATAAAATCGGATAGAAATCGGATTTTATACTTTTCCCTTTGCTATTTTTAACTTAAAAAAGTTCGATTGTCGAACAAACATTGATTATACGTTATTTAATAACCTTCAATAACACTTGTGGTTGCACCGCCGCCCTAATTTCGCTTTAGCGCTTCGTTATAAGCAGCAACCGTTTTTGACCATAGATCAGCTAAGGAAGATTGCACATCTTTTCCGTGACAGTACTGATAGTTATGCTGACTGCCGCAAAAGCAGGGAGTGGTGATAGTTGCGCCCTGATCGAGAAAATGATTGATCGCTTGCGATACCGTTTCCAGCCCCTCGACTAAGTTTTTGAATATTTCCGGTAAGGCAACTTCGTGCTCACCGGTTCTGCGGCCATAAGCCCAGGCTTTACCAATGACTTCATTTACTGCTATTAGGTCATCAACCAATTTGTTGTCCGTCATATTCAGGCGCACATTATCGATAACCTGGCCATCGTAGACAAAGCTATTGTCAATTACAAACGCAGTATAAGCCTCTACGTGACAGAGTGGTGTAATGTCAACATAGTTTCCTTCCGGCCCCAACCAGATTGCATGTTTTTCTGCTTCCAAAATATGCTGCGTCAATCTAAGCGCCCAGCCGTAAACTGGTTTGCCGCCATCGCGAGCGACCTTACGACGGACATTATAAAAGCAACTGTTAATGACTGCGTCTGATTCCGGAACAATTGGAATAGTGATCGGATTGCTTTGTGCACTAATTTTTCGCAGTAATTCGGGCATCAATGCTTTTGTACGATTGATAAATTCGGGTGATGGCATCATATTATATTTTTCGATTAGCTCGTCAAAATGTTCGGGATAAAAAAAGCACGGCAGGCGTATGTTTCATTCATACGCTTCCCCCAGGTATTTCTGAACTACAGGGCAGCCGCAACTGATTGCGCGATTATCTTGTCGATGATTGCGGTCTGCACAAAGGGCAGCGATTCTTCATAAAAAGTAGCGGCCCTGATATTTGTCAGCTTACCTTCATTGGGCGGGATAACAATAAAAAACTCCTCCTTAATGATCCAATGAACCTTGATGGACAAGCTTTCCCATTAAGTAAAATCTGATAGAGAAACCTCTTCGTCGATCACACTCATCATAAAGTTTTTGGTAACGATGCCGACACCTTTTACCCTGATACCCCTTGATCCGGGTGCATTTGCTTTCAAGTAGATAATATCTCCAGCCTTCAATGCCGCAACGGCCACATATAGATCTTTTGCACTTACGAAATTCCAACCGATCACGAAATTTTCGTCGTTGAAAAAGTCGTTTTTCATTTCATCACCGTCCCAATTGGAACCTGCTCCAAATATTGCCATGCTATAAGATTTAGTTTTTGAAACTACGCTATCCCTTTGATATTTGCAATATGAATATCTAATATCATAAGCTTCCGAAATAAATATTCCGGACAATGAAATTGACAAGAAATGCATGAGTATCCTTATCTTAGGCAAATCAACCGAATTTTTGATGACCTTATTTGTTCAAACATCGCCGCGTGACAGCTATACAATTAGTGACAATTTATTAAAGTACCTCATCCCCGCATGTGTGACCTTGTTCGTTTTCGGGCTGGGTTTATTCACGGCCTGGCTAAAAATGAACATTGAACGTCGGCGACAATACCGGCAACTTAAAGCGTTGTTTTATACATGGGTTCCTAACTTTGCTGCACCTGTCGAAACATTCGCAGTCTCATGCGCCGACCTCTCCACACGGTTAACCGCATCCGAACGCCTATCAGCTGAAGCTTTAGGCTTTTTGTCGCTTAATACAGATAAGTTAGCCGCTGTCGATATTCACCAGCTTGTAAAGGCATTTATTTACAATAGCACCGGCGAAGGACAAACGAACAATGAGCAATTATTTTACTTGACCAGTAACTTGGATTACTTACATAAACTTGGGCCAGAAATTGAGGCAAAATACCAGGAACATTATTTTAAGGCGAACACTCTTTTAAACGATTGGAATACGGCTTTTATGACACTTTCCAAGCAAACTACCGCATTATTTGGCGGTCAGGAAACGAAGAGTCCGCAGCGCCAGGCTTTAGAGACTCAATTAGCAACAAATGCTGCTGCCTGGCTTTTACTTTCCTCAGAAAATCCCCAGAATACTACACTATTATATAACAATCTAATTACTCCCAATACCATTGCGTTGAACCAATTTTATCAATCGGCGCCGCCAGCAGATCCCCAGGTAAATGACCTGATGGCTGCTGTAAGCGCTATCAGTGTGGTTTATCTTCAATGGCGGGCCAGCCATGAGGGATATGCTACTGTATTTGCCAGCTATGCATTGAAATTACGTGAAACTTACCAACGCCTCCAGACCGCAGTAGATTATTTTGAAACACAAACAGCCATCAAAATCATTTGCGATTAAACTCCAAAATGCCCTTCATGCAAAGTTTTAGGTATTATTTGCCCGCTTCGTATTTAAACAGTTTGATTGTTGCTCCAGGGGACATTACCATCGGTATTTGTAGCCAATCTTTGTATTTAGCAATCAACTGATCTTTTTTATCGTCATCTTTCGAAGCTGTAATGAAGGAGAAAAGGCTGCTTGAAATTGAAAAAAAAGGGATTTCCAATCGGAAATCCCTTCGGGTGGAGCCGGAGGGATTCGAACCCTCGTCCAAACATGGTATAAGGCAAGCTTTCTACATGCTTAGTTCTGTTAAATTGTAGGGAAGGGGAAGGTCAGTAACTCACCTGTACCGTCTTCCTTAGGTGCTTTATCTCACCTTGTTATCGCACCGCCACAAGGCCAGTTTCATCTTTCGATGCCCCGGTTGCCGGTCCGATGAAACGGAAAACCGGCGGGACAAAAGCTATTCTAATTCTAAATTAGGCAGCTAAGGCGTAGTTATTTTCGCCATTTGTGATTTTGAGCGTTCAGATTAAAGCGCTAATTCGCCCAACGCGCTGCATGCTTACCTACTTATCTCCATCCTGTCAATTCC